>JBIIRF010000078.1:0-8140 GCA_044341715.1 Bacteroidia bacterium
AAATGCAGCATCAAGTTGTCCTGGTGGAGTAGGTGATATCGAAGAGTGGGTTTACGAAACCATCGTAACGCTTCCCGGACCTGCAGTAGACTGGATCTTCTCCTGGGCTGATTGCTGCCGTAACGGAGCTATCACCACGTTACAACCAAACGGAATGTACATCAGTGCATTGCTGGATAACGTGAACGCACCTACGAACTCTTCACCAAGCTTCCTGAATCTGGCTTATACCCGTTTCTGCGTTGGTAACCAGTTCTACTATGATCAGGGTGCTACCGATATCGATGGTGACTCACTTGTATTCACCTTGGTGACTGCAGAAGATGGTGGATTCGGATGTCCGAATACTTCCTTCCCGAACACCTACATTGCGCCTTACTCTGCAACTAACTTCCTCGCTTCATCAATTCCCATTACTATCAATCAGAACACCGGTGTGATCAACTTCATTCCGTCTGTAGTTCAGGTAGCAGTAATGTGCGTATTGGTAGAAGAATACCGTAACGGATTGAAGATTGGTTCTGTAAAGCGTGATATCCAGATCAACATCGTACCTGCATGTAATCAGATCATTCCATCATTTATCAATAGCTCATTGACTACAGGTCCCGGAATTATCCAGACAACCTGCGGAGGTAATGACTACACGATCATTGTACCATTTGATACTACCTTCCAGTGCGGATCAGCAGTTCCAACTGACTTCCGTGTAATTACACCGATCGGAATTCCGAATCCGGTAGTTACTGTTCAGCCGATTAACTGTTCAAACGGACAAACCGACTCCCTCTTGTTAACGTTGTTAAATCCATTGATCTCCGGTACTACTTATGTATACCTTAAGAAAGGATTTGATGGAAATACTCTGTTATCAGAGTGCGGAGCTGAAATGCCTGAATTACTTGATACTGTTAAATACATCGTATTAGACAGTAATATCGTTTGGTTGCCAAAACAAGACAGTGTTGGTTGTGCATTCAACAACATAACTGTACAATTGATGGATAGTATCTATTGTAACTCTATTGCCAACGACGGATCAGATCTTTACCTTATCGATGGTAATGGTGTGAATTATCCGATTGGTTCAGTATATGGATTCTGCACTCCGGGTGGATTAAAAACCAAGGAGCTTCTTATCAATATGGCATCTACTGTCAGCAGCGGTGGCCCATTCTATCTTCTCCTGAACAACAGCGGAAGTGATGGTAACACGCTTGCCAATACTTGCGGACGTTACCTCTTAACTTCTGATACCATTGCTATCTTCGGAGTAGATACAATTATTCCGGTGAACCTGGGTAGTGACCAGAGCTTATGCAGCTTTGATCCGGTACCAACACTGGATTGCGGATACACCGGATTCTCTATTCAATGGTATGACCAAAACGGTCCGATTGCCGGAGCTACTTCACAAACGTACACTCCAACAGTAAGCGGAACCTATTCTGTATATGTATCCAATGGTCCAACCTGTGCCGGTAACGACACTATGTCCCTTGTAATCATCCCTGCACCAACTGACAATCTGCCTGCTGATGCAAGTCTTTGTATCAACGATCCATTGCCAACACTTGATGCAGGTAACCCTGGTGCAACTTATCAGTGGTATGCGAACGGAAGTATCCTCACAGGTGAAACCAATCAGACTTACACACCAAATCCAGGTGCTGCAGGAACATTCACTTACTCTGTAGAAGTAAATACAGGTAATGTTGTTTGTATCGGAAACTTTGATGTAACCTTTACATTAGTTAGTGCTTACACTGTGTCTACATTAAGTGATCAGTCTATCTGCGCTAACGGAACATATCCATTATTGGATGCAGGTAACCCTGGAGCTAACTACCAGTGGAACGACCAGAACGGACCGATTGCAGGAGCTACTTCACAGACTTACCAGACTACACAGGCCGGAACTTACAGTGTTACTGTTGGTAGCGGATCTTGTGCAGGAACAGGTCAGATGGTATTAACTGTAAATGCAATTCCAACACCGGCATTGACCAGTGCTTCTATCTGTGACTATGATGCAATTCCAACGCTTGATGCAGGTGCTTATGCCAGCGCAAGCTACCAGTGGAATGATCAGAACGGACCGATTGCAGGTGCTACTGCTCAAACTTACACTCCAACAGGTGCAGGTACATACAGTGTTGATGTAACTATTCCTCCTGGATGTACTGGATCAAGCTCAATGAGTCTTACTATAAATGCTGCACCGCTTCCTTCTGTTGCCGATGCAGATATCTGTACTGACCAGCAAGCTACACTTGATGCAGGTGTTGCCGGAGCTTCTTACCAGTGGTCAAACGGTGGAAACACACAAACAATCAGCACTAATGTTGCAGGTACTTACTCTGTACTTGTTACCCTGAACAACTGTACAGCTACTGATACAGCGGTTGTAAATGTGTTCGCTTATCCTGTTGCTCCAACAGTTGCATGTAATCCGGGAACCGGAACCTTCAAGTTCATTTATACATGGACTCCAATTGCAGGAGCAGCCAGCTATGAAGTAAGTGAAGACGGTGGTGCTACATGGATTCCTGCTAACACACCAACCGGACCAGAAACACATGGTTTGAATATCACTATTCCTAACTTCGCAGTACGTGCGATCGGAAGTGGTCTTTGCAAAATCGGTGCTGCTTCTGAGCCTATTGCCTGTGAAGTTGTGATTCCAAATATCTTCACACCAAACGGTGACAATGTAAACGAATTCTTCGAAATCGATAACATTGAGCAATATCCAAACAACAACGTACAAATCTTCAACCGTTGGGGTAAAGAAGTGTACAGCGTAAACGGATACAATAACAGCAATAAGAAATTCGATGGTAAGGATTCACCTGATGGTGTTTACTTCTACATCGTAGATCTGGCAGACGGTACAGAGCCAAAATCAGGTACTGTTACAATCTCCAGATAATAGATTTTCTGATTTTAGAAAGGCTGTCCTGAATATTCGGGACAGCCTTTTTTTATGATTTCACACCTATCAATTGTTGAAGGGTCGAGTATAAAACAGAGCCAACGATTCAACAAAAGCCGGTATTTTAAAATAATTCGGCTTGAAAATGGGGATTTAACGCGGACTTATGCACTTTTGCATCTTCTTCGAACCATCCAGCGCCACCCGGCGTATAACGGACTCCATCCCCGGTTTATGAAAGTTACAGAACACATCTCCAAATCCAACGGAAAAACTTTGTTTTCCATCGAAATCCTTCCTCCTCTCAAAGGCAGAAGTATGAACGATATTTATCAGGCCATTGATCCATTGCTTGATTACAATCCCAGTTTTATTGATGTAACCTATCACCGTGAAGAGTATGTGTACAAAAAGCGGCAAGATGGATTACTCGAAAAGAAATCGGTAAAGAAACGTCCAGGAACAGTAGGTATCTGTGCAGCCATCATGAATAAATACGGGATTGATGCAGTGCCACATATTATCTGCGGAGGCTTCAGCAAGGATGAAACAGAAAATGCACTCATCGATCTCTCCTTCCTCGGAATCGACAACGTACTTGTACTTCGTGGCGACTCCATCAAAAGCGAAGGAAGCTTTGTACCTGAAGCGGATGGCAATGCCTATGCACTTGATCTCCTGGAACAGGTAGTATCCATGAACCACGGTAAATACCTCGACGAAGATTTACAGGATGTAGCACCAACTACTTTCTGCATTGGAGTAGCCGGATATCCGGAAAAACATTTTGAAGCACCCAACCTGCGCAGTGATTTAAAGTACCTCAAGGCAAAAGTAGATGCCGGAGCTGACTATATCGTTACACAGATGTTTTTTGACAATAAAAAATACTTTGAGTTTGTTGATACCTGTCGCGAAATGGGCATCAATGTACCGATCATTCCGGGAATTAAAATTCTCACCACCAAGAAGCAAACGACTGTTCTGCCGAGTGTCTTTCACATAGACATTCCACATGAACTCGAAGACGCCATTTCAAAAGTGGAAACCAACGAGAAAGTAAAAGAAATCGGTATTGACTGGTGCATTGAACAATGCAAGGAACTCAAAGCCGCCGGAGTACCGGTGATTCACTTCTATACAATGGGGAATCCTGACACGACGAAAAAAGTAGTGAAGAATATCTTCTGATTAAACTTCGGACAGGCGTACCGTTAGTCCGATTCGTTTCAGAATTTATAGAACACCCCCAGCGTACCATCTACACCGGATACGCGAAGTGTTGCCTCAATATTATCCAGGTCCTGATCCTTACCGTTGATTTCATAATTTTTTAGTTTAAAATTATGTCCATCATACCCAAGGTTGAAGTTTAGTCCGAATCCGCCAACGAGGAATACCATTAATCCGGTATTCATCCGGAATCCACCGCCGCTGTACGTCCACGTTGCCTTATCATCCGTAACATCATCTGTTTCTTCCAAAATAAGGCTACATCCATTAAATCCCAGACCGCCATACCAGCGCAGTTTTTCCCTTGCTACAAAAACATATTCAACGGCAACACCTACCACCGCAAACCGGTTACTTCTGCCTTCTGCACTATCCGGTTCGTAGAGGTATGATCCGAATTTAAAATCGAGGCCGGCATTCACCCGCTTCGAGAAAGAATAACGGAACTCAAGTGGCATATGGACTGTCGCCGCCCCATCAGTTTCTGTATTTGAAAAATCACCAATTGGTGTCTTAAAAGTAATCTTCGACTCCGAACCATACCCGGCAAACCCGAATCCTGCACGGATCTGAAACTCCCCTTTCTCTTGTGCTCTCAGCGTATAAACACTGAATATCAATGATATAAATAGAAGTAGCTTTTTCATGGTAGTTGATATTTAAGCGAAAGATAAAACGAAAATCCGTCCCATCAATTACCTGCCACTTTCTTTATTAACTTGTACCTTTGCACTAGCAAAATCAGCATACATGAAATTCGGCGTAGTCATCTTCCCCGGCTCCAATTGCGACAGAGACCTCCTCCACGTGGTTAAAAATGTCATGAATAAAGAAGTAGTAGAACTCTGGCACAAGGACCACTCACTCAAAGGCTGTGACTTCATCCTATTGCCCGGCGGCTTCTCCTACGGGGATTATCTGCGTTCAGGTGCTATTGCGCGTTTTTCCCCTATCATGCAGGAGATTACGGAGTTTGCTGATAAAGGCGGATTTGTATTCGGTATTTGCAACGGATTTCAGATTTTAACGGAATCGCATTTATTGCCCGGAGCACTCTTGCATAACAACAATCACCAGTTCATCTGCAGAAATGTAAACCTGCGTTGCGAAACAGACGAATCGGTCATCACTTCCAAATTCAACATAGGACAGACCGTAAAAATTCCTATTGCACACGGAGAAGGCCGTTTTTACTGCGACGATACAACGCTTGAGCAGATCAATAAAAACAATCAGGTGCTGTTCCGCTATTGCGATGAAGAAGGTAATATCACCAAGGACAGTAATCCCAACGGTGCTATCGAAAACATCGCCGGTATCTGCAATAAACAACGCAATGTATTCGGCATGATGCCCCATCCGGAAAGAGCCAGTGAAAGTGTACTCGGCAACACAGACGGGAAGTTGATTTTTGACTCTATCCTGAATACTGTTCTCGCCTGAGGAAACTCTGTTGAACGATGATAAATCCGGATTTATTTCCGGTAAAAATTCATCTCGTCGATATAATCGGCCACGCTTTCGGGCATCATAAAGCGCACATCTTTTCCTTCGCGGATAGCATTGCGGATAAAACTCGAAGACAATTCCATCAGCGGAGCATTCACCCATTTCACCTGCGGATGATTGGCAAAAGGCTCGCCGGTATGTAACGGTCGCGGATATACGTAAATTTGATGGTTCTCCAGAATCAGCTCGTAATTTTTCCACTTCTGCAGATTCTCCAGGTTATCGGCACCCATGATCAGCGCAAATTCATGTTGCGGAAATTTCTCCTGCAGATACGCCAGCGTTACCACTGTATAAGATGGACGCGGCAACTCAAATTCAATTTTCGAAGCCTTTAATTTTCTGTATGAGCCGATACCCAGTTCCACCAGATGAAAACGGTGATAATCCTGCAATAATGTCCCGGCCGGCTTCAACGGATTATGCGGAGAAACCACAAGCCATATCTGCTCCAGATCGTTGTATTCGGCCATATAACCGGCAATCACCAGGTGCCCGTTATGCACAGGATTAAAAGAGCCGAAATATAAACCGATTTTCATTTTTTATCCTCTACATTATTCTTCATCCGGATCCGGAATTTCATCTGCCAGGAATTGCTCCACCAACGTCACGGCTTCCCTTTTGGCATCATCCAGCACGGCATTCACAATAACATGGTTGAAACGGAAAGCATACTGCATCTCCTTCTCCGCCTTCGACAAACGTTTGAACAGGCTATCCTCTGATTCCGTTGCACGGGCCACCAGTCGCTTATGCAGATCATCCACACTCGGAGGCATCACAAACACATCCAGCAGTTGTCGCCCGAAGTGTTTTCTGATTTGCAATCCGCCTTCCACATCAACATCGAACAAGGCAATATGCTCCTCATTCAGGATACGTTCTACTTCGCTCTTCAGTGTTCCGTAAAAACGATCGGCATATACTTCTTCCCACTCGAGAAATTCATCGTTTGCAATACGCTCACGAAATTCGTCGGGAGTCAGGAAATAATAATCTTTTCCATGCACCTCATTCGGACGAGCCGGACGCGTAGTAGCAGAAATACTAAAACGCATTGCCGGAAATTTCTCCATCAGATAATGCACGATCGTTGTTTTTCCACTTCCACTCGGACCGCAGAACAACACCAGTTTATAACGGAAATTTGGATTAATTTTCACAGGACGTTCGCCAGTTGTTCTTTTAATTTTTCCAATTCATCCTTCATCTCCACCACGATTCGCTGCATAGAAGCATCATTCGCCTTCGCACCGATGGTATTGATTTCGCGACCGATTTCCTGCGCGATGAAGCCCAGTTTTTTTCCATTTCCATCCGCACTATTCAACGTCTGGATAAAATAATCACAATGACTCTTCAGGCGCACTTTCTCTTCGGTGATATCCAGCTTCTCGATATAGTAAATCAACTCCTGCTCAAAACGATTCCGATCGATGCCGGCCTGATCCTGCATTTCATTCAATGCTTTACCAATTCGCTGACGAACATTCTCCACCCGGAGTTGTTCATGCTCCTCGAGACGTGGAATAGATGTAAGGATTGTTTGCACACGTCCCGACACTTCTTTTCCCAACACCGCACCTTCGGCATCCCTGAACGAATTGAATTTCTCCAACGCTGCCTGAATCAGTTTCTTCAATTCATTCCATTGGCCTTCGTCCGACTCTGCTTTATCGGAATTCAACACCGCCGGCATACGCAGAATGGTATCCATGAGATTTACATCGCTCAGATGATATTCATTTCCCAAAGCACTCAGCTCTTCAAAATACGCCTGGAAAATTTCCTTGTTGACAGTACTTCTTTTTGCGAGATCATTGTTATCGACGCTGATATTCAAATCGGCTTTTCCCCGTTCCAGTTGTTTACCGAGATCGGCCCTTAGTTCGAGCTCACGATCACGGAACTGCATCGGCATCCGCAGATTTAATTCGAGAAATTTACTGTTGAGAGACCGGATTTCCACCGTAACACCTTGTCCTCCTACGAGGCCCTTGGCATTACCATAACCCGTCATAGAACGTACCATAGAATGAATTTAAGCAACAAAAGTAATGAATAATAACGGGCGGTGAAAACAGGCCAACCGGAGACTCCTCGTCAACAAAAAACTCCTGTATGGTGGCTACTTATCGCAATCCTCTCTTAATCGGCAAGACGGGCAGATGGCGCTTTACTTTTCGTAGTCAGCCATACCCCGATAAAGATCAATACTGCTGCGATCAGGTGTAAAACATTCGGCACATCCTTTCCCAGCAGCATTGCAAAACCGGCAGCAAGTAATGGTTGAAGATATATATACACGCTCACCACACCGGCACTGAGTTCGCGCAAGGCCAGTGTATTGAGGAGATACGCGAGGAAGGTTGTCCCGATTACCACGAATGCCGTAGCCCACCACATACCCGCAGTAAACGTTGTCCATTTGATTTCGATAAATTCATTCCACCCAAAGGG
>JBIIRF010000079.1:0-8124 GCA_044341715.1 Bacteroidia bacterium
CAGAGGAACTGCCTATATTAACAATACAAATCCTTACACTGCAAACGTAGCCGGAAACTACTACGTAGTACAAACCGCATCAGGGTGTGTGGATACCTCGAACACTATTTCAGTAGTGATAAACTGTAGAGAGGGTGATTTTACAAGTCAGAATATAGACATGAGTGTATTCCCGGTACCAGCCTCTGACTTGATAACCATATCGCTCAGCGGACAAGAAAGCTTCGATAACATCCGGTATGAGCTAGTCGATTTAAGCGGAAAATCACTGGTGGTTCAAGAAGCAAAAGGTATTACAACGGATTTAAACACCTCTGTTTACAGCTCAGGCATTTATCTGATCAAGGCATTTCAAGGAAACACACTGCTTGCTGCGAAAAGAATTATAATCAGTCATTAAAATCCCAACTTTGTAATCAATGGCGGCAGGAGGAGAATCAGTCCACCTGCTGCTGCGCCGATAGCTGATAATAGCACAGCTCCGGCAGCAAGATCTTTCACCTGTCCAGCCAGCGGATGATGTTCAGGCGAAACCTTGTCGACCAATTTCTCGATAGCCGTATTGAAAGCTTCTGCCATGTGCACAATAGTGATCAGCAAAACAAGTAAAACACACTTTACAGCAGATAAATGCAACCATAAGGCGGCGAAAATCACCACAATTGTAGCGGCGATATGAACATTAACATTTCTTCCTGAACGCAGGTACAGTGAAATTCCATTAAAAGCATACTGAAATCCTGCGATAAACTTTTTCATACCCTTCAGATTACCTGATTAAATTCCTGCATTCGTACGGAATAATTTGATTGCAATTGCCATCAACACGATACCAAATACTTTGCGAATAATACTTATACCCGCTTTTCCAAGTAATTTTTCCAGTGGTTCTACCAGGCGCAGAACAATATAAACCACCACCATATTCAACGTAATCCCTACCAAAATATTTTCTGTTGAATATTGTGAGTGCAAAGAGATCAGTGTAGTCATGGTTCCGGTACCGGCAATCAATGGAAACGCTATCGGCACAATCGATGCTGTTTCCGGCACTTCATCTCTATAAAGACGAATACCAAGTATCATCTCCAAAGCAAGAAAGAAAATCACCAATGAACCCGCAATAGCGAATGAGGAAACATCAATACCAATCAACTTCAGGATACTCTCTCCGAGATACAGGAAGAGCACCATTATAATCAGGGATGCAATGGTAGCTTTCTCCGCGTGGATAAACCCCACTCGCTTGCGTGTTTCAATGATTACCGGCAGAGAACCGATAATATCGATCACTGCAAAAAGGATCATGGTTATGGTGACAATGGATTTTAAATCGAATTGCATACATTTCTGAGATTAGGAACCTGATAGTTGTTGCAAAGATAACCATTGCCGTACCCGACAATCTTGTAAACTTTCGGGGATATCAACATGATTTCGACAGTTGACCTTTTGGTACTAAAAAGCGTTGAAAAGATATTAAACTTATTTAAAGACATTCACCTGAGGGTACAGATCCAATGAAAGACACCCAATAATGCGAAGCAATAACAGACTCAACAAATAGTATCTGAGCATAATTTGTTCATTTATCCGGTCGATTATTCCTTCCAAACCTAGCCAACCCGCCACTAAAAGTAGAGAAAGGACTGTACTAAACAAAGGATTTCCCAGTTTTACTTGTACTTTATCAATAAACTAAGGCACATTAACTACAAAGTTAATTTTTTGCCTAATTTTCAAGTTCCAAACAATCACACCACCATGAAAACATTTACACTTATTTGTATAACCGTATTCAGCAGTTTCGTGTTGAATGCACAATATGGTCATCGGGGCTACTCCGCCGACTCAACGACAATTGACTGGTTTAATGACGGTCTGATCACCAATTTAAACTTGTCAAACAATACGCCTGTGCATGTTGGTGTTGGCCGTAATGCATTGATCACAGCCGGAGCAATTGAGCGTGCCCGATTTGTTCGTTCAACATTAACCGGAACTCAGCAGAACAACCGTAAATATTTTATCTTTAAAAACGGGGCTGAATTAGGTTCACGGCTAAATGCGATCACAGAAGGAAGTTCTTACCTGATGACGAGCGGTACGGTAGTAAATGCAAATGGTGTTCAGCTTCCAGGAGGTGCAGATGCCCTGATTATGAAAACAACTGCGGCTGGTGTACCTTCAAGTATTTTCAAAGTTGATCTGGGTGGTGGTTTCGATGAAATTTTATGTACCCGACGGTCCAATAAAACAGCATCATCATTCTATTCTGTTGGATATAGCAGTTTACAAGGCACATCGCAAGCTTTCCTGTTAAAGCATACCGGAAGCGGAGCAGTAAGCTGGGTAAAGCGATTTAGCCTTCCATGTCAGGACGGAACTACCGGATTTGCAGAGATTACTTCTGTAGTTGATGACTCTGCAAGCAATATGATAACCGTAGTAGGAAATGTGAGACCTGGTCCTAACGGAGCTGCGTGTAAACGTGCTTTCATTGCTAAATTCAACGGGTCAGGCGCTTTGCAGTGGCTTCGTTTTATCACATCATCCAACGGCACTGATATAGATCTTCAATCAATTCGTGAGTCAGGAACTTCACAACAGTATGTCATCACCGGAAGCATTGCTCTTCCTAATTTAAATCGTCGTATTTTGTTGATGGTTGTCAATACTGCAGGTGTAAGTCCTGTTACAGTTTGGGCAAAAGGGCTATATACCAACGGGCCAACGCCAAACTATATTATTTCTAATCAATTTGCCTTTGATGTAGTAACACGCATTGAACCAACAAAGATTGAATACTTCGTTGCCGGATATAATCTGTATACTTCCAATCTCACTGATGGTATTATCTTTAAAACTGATGCGAACGGCACTCCATTACTTAACCGTATATACACTGGTTTCGGGAAAGAACAGTTTAACGCTATCGACTATGTTTCTCGTCCTGGTGCAGCCGGGAATGGAATTGCTGCTTTCGGAAAAGTAGACCGGCTAATTGGCGTTGGTACTCCGAAAGGTCAAAGCTGGCTGGTAAAATCATATTTTAATCTTGTTTCGGGATGCAATGAGGTTGCTGACAATCCACTGGCTCTGAATTTAACGATGCAATACACTACTCAAAGTGTAAGTTTAGTCAGCACGTATACAAAGGATAGTCTTACTACTCAGAGTTCAAATGGATTCCAGACAACTATTTGCTGGGCTACAACAATCAGCGGTGGTAACAATGCAAGATTCGGTGATGAACTGACCAACGACGAAACAATGATGGAAACAGCAGAAATACCTGCTGAAAAAATCGGATTATCACTCTTCCCTAATCCGAACAGCAGCTCGCAGTTAAGTACTGAAATATACAGCGCCACGCAACAGGAAATTGCATTGTCAATTATAGATCTGAACGGAAAACTGCATGAATCAACGATGATGAATGTACAGGAAGGAAAGCAATTACTGAATATAGAAATCGAAGATTTACCTCCCGGAATATACCTGATTCAACTTCGCACATCAGATGGAGAAGTAACCAGTAAAAAATTAATACGAATGTAATTAGGCTTGTCCAAAGCTTTTACAAGAAGAGGTTGTTCGATAAGATCAACCTCTTCTTTTTTATATATCAATTTGCTATATTTTTGTGATTCAGAAATAAAACTTGCTCAGTCAAAATAATTTTTATCTCACCTATGATCATGCACGTCAACAACGAGTGTCCGTGAATCGCTATGAATAGTTACTGCGGCTCCAATAAAACTTGCTACTCCACTTCAGTGAAAATGAATTATTGACTTTCTGCGAAGGCCTTGAAACGATTCAGATAATCCTGCGAAGTCTTTTTAAATGCACTTTGCATAAAGAATGCAAACAACTTCATCACGCCTGAAAATCTGAAATAGTTGTCGGTTGAATATCGGGTTTGTTGCGGACCAACCTCTTCGAAATAATTCTTCACTTCGTTGTAAACGTTCTGCACATCGTAGGTACCGGAAAATTCAGAAGGAAGGTTTCTTACCGTAATGGTTTCCGTCATCACCATCTTCCGCTTCCCCATTTGAAACTCGAGTCTGGAAATAGCACCTGGCTGTCCGGGAACACCACTCACCGGCTCAAAGCTGATCAAACCGGGCATCCAATGCTTCAGGTTTTCGGGATTATCAAATAGTTCAATCACCCGTTGACGGGGTAAATTGATGATCACTTCACAGGAATAGCGCATTTTTCGACGTTTTTAGGGCATTTTCACTCATAAATCAGTAAAAAAACCGGGATGACACCGTCAAAATTAAAAATTTACCTAAATTAAGGGCTTCAAATATTACGCGCCTTGACAATCCACATCCGTTACCTCATCCTACTTATGTTCACCGGCTTCTTTGCAAAAGCCCATTCAGATGCTGAACATAAGCATTCATCCCCTGTTGAGTTCAAAGAAAACAAGGGACAATGGCATTCCAATGTGCTCTATCGGGCCGACATCCAGGGTGCCGCATTCTTTCTGGAAAAGAAAGGCTTTACTTTCTCACTTTTCAATCCGGAACAGATCAAAGAAATCCACAACATTGAACGTAAGCGGGGACTTCAGGTGGCCAACAGTACACGCATTCAGTTCCATGGACTCAAAGTTACTTTTGAAGGAGCAGGCGATGCAATGATGTTGCCATCTGAACCTTTACAGGGCATCAACAATTATTATTTAGGAAATATCGAATCCAAATGGGCTACAAATGTATTAGGGTATAGCCATGTCCGTTATAAAGGTTTATATGCAGGAATTGACCTGGCGCTTTATAGCGAAGAAGGGGCTGCAAAATATGATTTCATTGTAGCGCCGGGTGCTGATCCGAATTTGATTGCGATGAAATACGATGGCGGAGAATTTATGCGTATAGATGAAACCGGCGCATTGATTATTGGCACCAGTGTTGGCAATTATTCAGAGATGAAGCCTATTGCCTACCAAATCATCAATGGAAAAAAGAAATTTGTTTCCTGCGCGTTTTCAAAAGAGGGACAAACTGTTCAGTTCCGATTGGGCAGATTTAACCATCAACTGCCCTTGATTATTGATCCGGTTGTGGTGGCTTCCACATATTCAGGCGGTGCTGTTACTACCTACGGACACAGTGCTGCTTATGATGATCTTGGGAATGTTATTACAGGCGGTCGTTGTTTCGGCGCCGGTTATCCGATTACACCAGGTGCGTTTGATGCCACATTTGGTGGAAGTGTAGATATGGCCATCACGAAATTGAATCCCACAGGTTCAGCACGCATTTACTCTACCTACATGGGTGGAACGAATGATGAATATGTTCACAGTATGTTTTCCACAGCCAACGGAGATCTTATTCTCTATGGCTCATGTGCTTCTCCAAACTACCCCACAACAGCAGGTTGCTACGATGCTACGCACAATGGACTTTACGATATTGTTATCTCTAAATTAAACTCCACCGGAACAGCTTTGATCGGCTCCACATTTTTAGGAGGCACAGGAAATGACGGACAAAATGCTATTGCCTATAACTATGGTGATCCTTTCCGTGGCGAAGTCATTGCTGATGCTGCCGGAATAATTTATGTTGCGTCGTTCTCTTCCAGTAATAATTTCCCTGCTGCAGGAAGTATTGATAACACGCAGAACGGAGGACAGGATGGTGTTGTCATTAAAATGGACGCAACACTTACCAACCGTTTATGGGCAACCTTTATCGGTGGATCAGGCGAAGATGCAGCTTATGGATTGAAACTGGATGCCGGTGGTTTTGGTTTATACATTGCCGGTGTAACCAACAGTACAAATTTTCCTGTGCAGGCAGGTGCAGTGCATCCTACCTACTTAGGTGGTGGTATGGATGGGTGGCTGGTTTATCTCGCAGCTTCCGGCATTTTCACTCTTGCCTCTACTTATATTGGAACTTCCGGTTATGATCAGGCTTACTTCATTCAGCTTGATGCACAAAACAGTGTTTATCTCTATGGAATTACAGAAGGTAATTTGCCGATAACACCCGGTTGTTACGGAGTAGTAAGCGGAGATATATTCATCATGAAATTCCCGTTCAATATCAGCGCTGTCACTTATCAAACATGTCTCGGCAGTAACAATGGCGCCAACTTTTCCCCCACCGCATTCCTTGTTGATGACTGTAAAAAAGTTTACATCAGCGGATGGGGTGACCCCAGCGGTTACGCGATCACTACGAATGCTGTGTCAGCTTCCGGTGGATTTTATGTAGCCGTTATGGATCAAAATGCAACGAATCTGGTTTTTGCTACACGATATGGAGGTGGTGGATTTGATCACGTAGATGGAGGTACCAGTCGTTTTGATAGTCGTGGTGTGGTGTACCAAAGTGTATGTTGCGGAAGTACCACTTTCCCTACATTGCCCGGCAGTGTTGCACCGACTAAAAATGGCTCTGCAGGATGGGATATTGCCGTTTTTAAAATTGACATGCAACTTTCCGAAATTGAAGTTACAGCAGCTGCCAGTCCATCATTAAGCGGATGTGTACCCTATACAGTCAACTTCAACGCATTGCCTGTTGGTGGATCTCCGGGGGTTGTGTACTCATGGAATTATGATGATGGTACTTCACCTGATAGTATCAAATCTCCTTCGCATACATTTACTGCTGTTGGCTCCTATGATGTTACTGTAATTGTTTATGATTCTACCACCTGTAATGAACGTGATACATTTCTGATGACAGTAGATGTACTTTCCGGTCCGGCAGATCCATTCCCGGCAGATACATTATTATGCCCGGGATCCAGTCTGACATTAAGTGCGCTGAATACCGGAGCCAATTATTCGTGGAGCACAGGTGCTACTACACAAACTATTTCGGTTAACAATACAGGATTGTATTATGTAGATATTTCATTAACCGGATGTCAGTTGCGCGATAGTATTAACGTACTGACATTATCCAGTATCAGTATCGGACCTGATTCTACGATATGCAGTAATGACAGTATATTTCTAGACCCCGGAGTCAGTGGTGCTTCGTATTTATGGTCAACGGGTGCAACCACACAATCGATTTACGCGAACACTTCAGGAACGTATTGGGTTGAAATAAGTGCTTCCGGTTGTCAGCTAAGAGATTCCATGCTAGCTACCGTTAACGCCTTACCGAATATTAATCTTGGTTCCGATACAACATTGTGTCCATCGGCATCACTTACCCTCAATGCCGGCAATGCCGGAGCAAATTATTTATGGTCGAACGGTACAGCATTGCAAACACTTGCTGTCAATACCGCAGGTACCTATTGGGTAGAAGCGTCGAATGGAAACTGTATTGACAGAGATAGTATTGTTGTCAGTTATCTTAGCACAATCAGCATTGGACCTGACTCAACAATTTGTGATTCATCAAGTATTCTGCTTGATCCGGGATTTGCAGGAGCAATTTATCTATGGTCGACTAGTGCTACTACACAAAGTATCTCTGTAAACAATTCCGGTACTTATTGGGTGCAGGTAAGTACTGCAGGTTGTCAGTTGCGCGATACAATGATTGCTACAGTTAATGCAATTCCGGTGATTGATTTAGGCAGCGATACTACACTTTGTCCGGGTAATACACTGGTGCTGGACGCTGACAATGCCGGTGCAAGTTATCTATGGTCAGGTGGAACAAGCAACCAGACTTATACCGTTACAACCGATGGCACATATTGGGTAGAAGCCTCAAACGGAAACTGCAGATCGCGCGACAGCATTGATATCGTATATTCATTGCCGTTATCCTCCACATCTGACACAACATTATGTAACGGACTCAGCTTTACGATTCTGGCCACAGGACCCGGAGCATTCACCTGGTCTGACGGAACCAATGGTACTTCACTTGTTGTAAACACAACAGGAACCTATTGGGTTGAATCAAATGACAATGGATGTATCCAACGAGACACAACAGTAGTAACCTTTGCCACACAGCCTGTAGTTGATATCGGTGCGGATGATGTATTATGTCCGGGCGACACACTAATTCTCGATGCAACAAATGCCGGTGCGTCTTATGTCTGGCAGGATGGAAGTTCCAACCCAACATTTACAGTAACAGGAACAGGAATTTACTATGTAACTGCCAGTGCAGG
>JBIIRF010000080.1:0-8118 GCA_044341715.1 Bacteroidia bacterium
TAAATTAAATCATCAGTAGAAGAAGTGATTGGCAGCAACAAATTCTGAAGTAGAAGTTTTAATCTTCTTTATCAGTTCTTCTTTCGGCTATAGCTGAATACATTAAATGAGGCTTATTGGGGCGAGTCAGTATGGTTCGTCCCTCTCATTTTTATATGGTTGAGTATTATAATTGTAAGGAAGACGAATCAACTCCGGATAAATCAGGATAATTATACGTTCAGCGTAAGCTAGAGAGTATTGGTGGGCGTAAGTTGTGTATCTGGACAATTCACTATAAATTCTTTGTTTAAAATATTTTTATGATGGTTGATAATTGTAACTGTTGGTTCAGTTGAACTCCTGTACGCAGATCGAAAATCCAATTATCGCTGAGTGGCCATGCACGATAGTGTTTTAACCCGCTGGTAGCAAATTCTAAAGTTTTGACAGTGTTCTCTGTCCGATTATATATTTCCCGTTTATACGTATGAAGAATTCACTCCGGGTTTTTCTATGTCGAATTTTATCATAAGCTGATAGCGATATTTAAGTTTGTTCTTATTGGAAGAATTCAGAATAGTTTCCATCGCTTCTTTAAAATCGAACTTTTGAAATTCTATAGATAAATTTCTCGTGAGTAGAGTTTTCTGTATCTGACCAATTTACCCTTCTTCGGCCAGAAATAACTCCAGACCACTTTTCCAGGTAATAACATTGTTGATCGATTTAAGGTCAAGAAAGGATCGGAGGTAATGGGTCAATGATCGCTTTATTGCATTTAACAAAAATTTAATAAAATTCTTTCCTACCTTTGCCTGACCAAACTATTTAACAATATGAAAATAATCAGAAGAGCCTCAGCTACCTGGAAAGGTACCGGAAAGGAAGGATCAGGAACAGTAAGTACGCAAAGTACGGTTTTGAATAATACACAGTTTTCATTCGGCTCCCGCTTTGAAGAAGGTGTTGGTACAAACCCGGAAGAATTAATTGGTGCTGCTCATGCAGGCTGCTTTAATATGAAATTAAGTTTCATCATCGTGGCTGCAGGATTCACAGCCGATTCTATCAATACCAATGCGAAAGTTACACTGGAAGATGGTAAAATTTCTACCGTTCATCTTGATGTGAAAGCGAAAGTACCAGGTATGAATGCCGATCAGTTTGCTACTGCTGCGAACGATGCGAAAGCAAATTGTTCGATCTCTAAATCGTTGAATGCAGAGATCACCATGGACGCTGCTCTGGAAGCGTAATGACTCTATACATTAGCTGCGGTCGATGATTTTATTTTTCGGCCGCAGCTTCTTTTTTTTAGCTATCAGTAAGCAATGCTTGCCAATAAAATGCTGATAGCAATCTATTAATTCGATTTCATCTCTCCGCAGAGGGAAGTAACCATCAGCTTTTTTACTTTGCGGATGTCGTTCGGATATTGTCCGAGTAGTACCATCAGTTTCGTGAGTGCTGCTTCTGTGGTTAAATCAACACCGCTAATGACGCCGATTTCCTTGAGCATTTTACTGGTTTCGTATTTCCCTTGTTCTACACTTCCACCGGAGCATTGAGATACATTGATGACGATGAGTCCTTTTTTTATTGCAGAGGCAAGTGAGCGGATGAAGTGCGGATCAGTGGGCGCATTACCACTTCCATAAGTTTCCATTACCAATGCTTTCAGGTCGGGGACACTGAGTATATGTTGCATCCATACATCTGTTATGCCGGGGAAAAGCCTTACAAGTCCAATGTGTGGCTCGATCCGTGTATGGACAGCCAGTTTTTTCTTGGGTTTTTTGGCGATGAGATCCATATCGTATTCAACGTTCACGCCAACAGTTGCGAGGGCAGGACAATTGAGCGATTGAAATGCATCGAACATGGAGCTGGTGAATTTTTCTGCTCTGTTACCTCTGAAAAGCTGGTTGTTGAAGTAAATACATACTTCCGGAATCAATACTTTTCCTGCTGCAATTTCAATGGAGGATATCAGATTGCGCTTTGCATCAGTTCGTATAGCCCCTAAAGGTAGTTGTGATCCGGTGAATATTACTGGCTTGGAAAGGTTCTCGAGCATGAAACTTAATGCAGATGCTGAATAGGCCATCGTGTCGGTTCCGTGTAGTATAACGAACCCGTCGTATTTGGTGTAGTTTTTTTGTATGGTCTCTGCCAGCTTTACCCAGAAGTCGGGTGTTACATTGGAACTGTCGATGAGCTCGCTGAATCCATGGTGGGAGAGTTTGCAGCCGAGACGGTTGAGCTCGGGCACCTGTTCACTTACTTTTCCGAAGTCGAATGGTTTGAGTGCTCCACTTGAATCATGGTGCATGCCGATGGTTCCACCGGTGTAGATGATGAGAATTTTTTTCATATTCGGAAGAGTCGTCGTGCGTTTTCAGTGGTGATGTCGGCTACTCTGTGTAGCGTCTGGTTCTTGATGTCTGCGAGCTTTTCTGCGACGTAGCGGATATAGGCGGGCAGATTTCTTTTCCCTCTAAAAGGTACCGGTGAGAGATAAGGTCCGTCTGTTTCCAGGACGAGATGTTCGAGCGGAATTTCTGTGATGACTTTATCGAGTCCACCGTTTTTGTAGGTGAGTACTCCGCCAATACCCAGATAAAAACCTAGCTGTATCATTTCATTGGCTTGCTCTACGGTGCCGCTGAAGCAATGGAATACGCCTCTGAGTCCGGGTAAGTTCAGGTCGCGGATGATGGCGATTACTTCGTCGTTTGCATTTCGGGTGTGTAGTGCTACCGGCAGATCTAGTTCATGGGCCCATCTGAGCTGGCAGCGTAGTGCTTCTTCCTGTTGTGGCAGATGGTCGAGTTCCCAGTATTTGTCCATACCAATCTCTCCAACAGCGATATAGTTACCCGTGCGAAGCTCTTTCTCTACCAGGGCCAGCTCTTCTTCAAAATTATCTTTTACATAGCAGGGATGTAGTCCCATCATGGGTAAACAATAGTCCGGGTATTCGTCTGCCAGTGCTTTGAGGCCTTCGATGGAGCTGCTGTCGATGTTGGGGAGCAATAAACGGGTCACACCATCCGACTTGGCTGCGGCAATAAGGGCTTTACGATCAGCATCATATTCTTCAGCATAGAGGTGAAGATGCGTGTCGATGATTTGCATGCTGCGAATTTAACTAAGTTTGTTGTGCTAAAAATCAGGCCTTGGCGAAATTCCTGCTCGTTCGTTTCAGTTCTATTGGTGATATCGTTCTCACCAGTCCGGTTATCCGTTGCCTGAAGGAGCAGGTTCCCGGGTCGGAGATCCATTTTCTGACGCGTTCGAACTATAAGATGGTGGTGGAGCATCATCCATCTGTTTTGAAGGTATGGACATCTTCGGGCGATCTGGAAGATGTGCTGGATGATCTGAAGAGGGAGAAGTTTGATTATGTCATCGACTTGCATCATAATCTGCGTTCGTTGAGATTGAAGAAAGCATTGGGTGTGCCTTCGTTTTCTTTTCCGAAACTGAATATCGAAAAATGGCTGCTGGTGAATCTCCATATCAATCGTATGCCGCCTGTGCATATCGTTGATCGGTATCTTTCTACACTGCAGTCGTTCAAGGTGGTGAATGATCAGCAGGGACTTGATTTCTATTTTCCGGATGCTGCCCGTAAGGTGGTGGAGAATCTGCCTGAATCACACCGAAACGGATTCGTGGCGATTGCGATCGGTGCGCAGCATACAACGAAGATGATGCCGAGTGAGAAAATTGGTCGTGTGGTGAAGTTGTTGAATTATCCTGTTGTGTTGCTTGGAGGAAAGGAGGATAAAACACGTGGTACGCAAATCGAAATGGCGGCCGGTAAATTAGTCTGGAATGCCTGCGGAATTACGAGTCTGGCGGAGTCGGCGGCACTGGTGGAGGCATCACGTGTTGTGCTTACACACGATACCGGACTCATGCATATCGCTGCTGCACTGAAGAAGCCTGTTGTTTCTGTCTGGGGCAATACCGTGCCTGCTTTCGGAATGACTCCGTATATGCCCGGCGCGGAAAGCAGGTCGGTGATTTTGGAGGTAAAAGATCTGCGTTGTCGGCCCTGTTCGAAGATTGGTTTTGATAAATGTCCGAAGGGGCACTTCCAGTGTATGCGCGGCATCGATGATCAGGCGATAGCCGATGCAGTGAAGTCTTTTTTATGAGATCGCTGCATCTTCGTTAAGCCGATACCGTTAGTTTATTTCTTGTCTTCCAGAAACAATGCCTTCAATTCAGTAGCATCTTCAGCTTTCATTTTCCCGGCAAGAATCAGGGCCAGTTGTCGGCGACGTAATGCTCCTGCATATCGTTGTTTTTCTTCTTCACTCTCGGGAATCAATTCCGGCACCTGAATCGGATTGCCTAACTGATCTACTGCTACAAAAGTGTAAATGGCTTCGTTGCATTTTACTTTTTTGTCGCGCATGTTGTCTTCTACCCATACATCAATGCAGACTTCCATAGAAGAATTAAAAGCACGGGAAACTTTAGCCTGGAGTGTAACGATGTCGCCGAGTTTGATGGGCTGATTGAAAGCGACATTATTGACAGAAGCTGTTACTACAATTCTGCCGCAATGACGATGAGAAGAAATGGCAGCCGTTATATCCATCCAGTGTAACAGGCGGCCTCCCATTAAATTGCCAAGTGTATTGGTGTCGTTGGGGAGGACAATCTCAGTGGAAATCGCTACGCTTTCTTTGGCGGTTTTGGCTTTCATGGGTCTCAGTTTGGAGGACAAAGGTAGTGAATTGTCGGCGGCGGTGCATGTCTTTGAAATACAGCTGATTGCGCACATTCTGGTCGTGGATAAATGGCCAGCAGATCATATGACCATTTTTTCACCTTTGGCGTTGATGGGGTGAAATCGGCTTTATACCACAATACGGGGAATCTTTGCTGAAAATGTTAGGATCGCTTTTAATATTGCCATAAATTGCGTGATTCCGGATAAACCCGGTCGTTTTAAGGCGGAAAGTGATCTTAAAACACGCAAAAAGCGAAGAGTTAAACCAATTAATAAACCCTGTAGAATGAAAAATGTGCGTCGGTTGATTGGGAGAGGTGTGAAAGCAATTCTCCTGATGATGACAATGTTCTTGTGGATGAGTACTGCAACACAAGCTCAAACCTATTTCCTGAATTTTGATGGTCAGCCCAACTTTACGAATAGCTGGACTGAAAACGGTTATTCATGGAATATTGTGCAAGGCAATTCCGGATATATATCGCCGGGAACCAGTATCAGCGGAACTAACAAATTGCAGATTGCGCAGGAAACTACCATCATGGAGGCCTGCGGAGCATTTAATCTGCAATCGTTTTACCTGCGCGCAGAGAACTTTACCAACGGTATTCAGATGCTGGTGGTGAAAGGCGAGCAGGTGCCGGGAGTTACTTCCGATTCGGTGGTTCTTACCGGATTGTTTAACAGTAATCCGAACTCGTATTTGCTGGTGAATACTCCCTGGTCGAATATTCGTCGTATTGTAGTGGTGGTTGTAGAAAATCCGACACCGAATCCTGTGCAGGGAATGTTGTTCATGGATTCACTCGTGTATAATCTTTCGGGAATTCCATGCAATGCGCCTGTGGGTGCGTTCGCTGCTCCGGTGAAACAATTGTATGCAGGACAGTTTTCTTCTATTGAACTTGCTTCGTTTTCCGGAACATGTATTGGCATTCAATGGCAAGTAGATTCCGGTTTCGGTTTCCAGAATATTTCACCGAGTGATCCGGTTTTTCAGACAGGCAACTACAATACAGTGTATATTCCGAATCCGGATACTTCAATGGACGGATATCAATTCCGTGTAGAGTTTAATAGTTTCTGTGGTATCGGGTATTCTGATACGTTAACCCTCGGAGTAGATATTTGTACGTTTAGTCCGGTAATTACTTCTAACAATGTAAACAATACCTTTTGCGATGGGGACACTGTAACACTCACCGTAACTCAAGGAGATAGTTATTATTGGTCAACAGATGAAACTTCTCAGAGTATTTCCTTCGTTGCAAGTTATTTTAACTACAATAGCTTTTCGGTATCAGTAGATAGTGCAGGTTGCGTGGTGAATGCTCCGGCACTTAACCTCACCGTAAATTATATACCTACGTTTTCTACATTCGTTACCAACCCGGTTTGTTATGGACAAAATGCGGAGATTAATATCAATGAAGATTTCCCTGCGTTTCAGCCTATTCCTGCCGGTACGTATTACCTTTCGTTTGTTGGACCGGATACTACTGTCTTTTACGATGTAATTGGATCCAATGGTTGTGTTGGTCAGACTTCAGCTTATATTGAACAGCCTGCTCAAATACAAATTGGTTCTGTTGTTACAACTCCATCGGTATGTCCGGAAGATTTTACAGGTTCAATTACTGTATCTGCTATTAATGGTGGTGTGCAGGATCCCAATTCTGTATCTGGATATTGGATCATTACTGAGGGAAGTGAAGGATTCTTTTATGATGATGATGGAATTATGCCTAGCGTTCATCCCGGATCGTACACTATCACAGTGATGGATCTGAATTCATGTGTCGCGATTCTTGACACGCCGGTTGTGGTGACTTCCGCATCTACCTTGCAAGTACAATTTACGCCCAACCTTCAAATTGTTTGCGGGGCTTCGGCCAACGCAACATTATATGCTAACGGTGGTGTGCCTCCGTTAATTTATGTTGTGGGTGATTTTAATGATGATTTTAATACAGTATTCTTTGGACCGGACACAATTGTTGATTCGTTGGTAGTTAGTGTTCCTGTTGGATCTTCCTATCACGCTGTAATCACAGATCAGGCAGGTTGTGTAGTGAATTCAGGCCTGGTTACAGTGGATGCACAGGTGGTGCCTGCTCCTCCGATTATTTCCAGTGGTGCATTGAACTTCTGTGCGGGTACTACAGTTAATCTGAGTGTCGCAACCGATGGCGGTTCTTCATTGAGTTTCGATGGAGTAGATGATATTGTTACCGGTATAGATGAAAATCTTCCGAAGAATGGAGATGAAGCAACCTACGAGGGCTGGATTAAACCTGCTGTGCTGAATCAGGATGCAGTGATATTTTCATATGGAGATACTAGTCAGGCATTCAATCGCTTTGAGATGCGTTATGTGAATGGTAAACTTGGTTTTTATAATGGCAGCTCTACATTAGGCACGACTACTATTAACGCCGGAGAGTGGACACACGTTGCCCTCGTTTGGAATGGTTTTGGTATCGAAGGATATGTAAACGGAGTGGAGCAGTTTAATAATGAGTCATTCCTTAATGTAGATTCTTCTTACTTCTCTTTCGGTGGTGGATTATCAGCTACTCAGAATAATTTCTTCAATGGTCTTATTGATGAATTCAGAGTGTGGGATTTCCAAATGAGTTATGTTGAAATATTAAATATTAGCGGGTTTTCTGCAGATACTTCATCAAGTGGAATGTTAAGTGCTTACCAGATGAATGAAGGAACAGGTGTTTCTACGATCGATGCTAAATCACCATTGAATGCGGGTGGTGCGCTGTTGAATGGTACTGCCTGGTCAACGGAAGGTGCTCCGATTAATAACTATGGAGTTATAAATTGGTCTGGTGGTGTTCCCGGTGAAGATTCATTGGCTGTTACCGCTGCCGGTACTTATAGTGTGGTGGTGGCTTCTGTTGGTGGATGTTCCGCTACCAGCAGCATTACGCTTACAACTCAAACCTGTATCCTTCCTTATTATCCGCCTCCCGGTGGTGGTAAGGTGGATGACCTGATCGGACCGGAGTTGACGCAGTTGTATATTAACCAGAATTCTCTTGATCCGGATTCTGTTGCCGATATCTATAACATCCTTTCGGATAGCGTATTCATTGAAGTGATTGTGAATGCAGGAATGTATGATTCCACTCTTGCTTTATTGTTGACGCCGCCTTGCGGTATGACAGATACCATCGATAATGGATTGAATGAATTTATTATTACCGGAAAATATCCGATTGTTAATCTGGCAAAACTGGATAGTCTTCCTGATCTGATTAACTATTGTCGTCCGTATTATCCTCCTGTTGCAGCGAGTGGTATTGCGTATTCATTGGGTGATGTTTCTATGGTTTCTGATTCGGCGCGTTCTGCTTTCAAAGTGACCGGTG
>JBIIRF010000005.1:0-17314 GCA_044341715.1 Bacteroidia bacterium
TGGGAACTGCTACGGGAACTGCTGGCTCTGCCGACAATGAAAGCGCTCATGAAGCATCCAGGGTTGCAATCAGTGGATTGGAAGCACCACTTGCTGCAAAGATTTTTCCTGCATGGACACATAATGCAGATGAATACGCTGATGTAATAGCAACAGCCAGTATAATGAATAGTGTGGGTTATGTTATGAATAGCGGATCAAATGTTACCTGGAGAGCAGGCACCAGCCATACGATGTTACCGGGTTTCTGGGCAAAATCCGGAAGTAAGTTTATTACTGCATTCGATAATTGTACTCCTCTGGCAGCTGCGAGCAATGAAGTATCACGCATAGATGCACCAGTTGACAATAATTCGTTTGTGAAAGTGCAGCCGAATCCATTTAATGATCAGTTTAAAACTACTGTTTATTTAAAACAGGATGGCTTCCTGCGTATCGAATTACTGGATGCAACAGGAAAAAGTATGCAGGTTATTGTCGATCAAAATGACGCGTTTGAAGGTCGTTATGAGTTTACAGTTGACATGCAGGGAAAAGCACAGGGAATCTATTTCCTGGTTGTTAGTACCGGTGAAGAAGTTAAAACAAGTCGACTTATGAAGATTAATTAAGGTTAATCTTTCTGCTATTGCTTAAGGCCCTCCGGTATTCGGGGGGCTTTTAGTTTCTGTATTGTCAATTACACCGCTGAGGGCAAAAAATTGTACATCTCATTCAGAAAATCCTGCATGGCTAAACTACGTTTTGCATTTCTTGGCATCGCGAGTATTTGTTCTTCGTTGCTGAGTAATCGTGCGGATAAACCACAGGCAATGGGTGCAGCTACATCTTTACCGGCCATCATGCACCATTTGTTTTCCGGATAAGCAGAGATTACAGAAAGTTGTTGTGTATAGCTCGTCACCGCTACGCCTGCTAAGGAATAGGATGTTTTAAATACGGTGTCGAGTTTTTTAGTTCTGAGTAAATCGTGTAATGAATTAAAAAGGTCGAGTTTAATGATGGTGGAGGCTGTTGTTTGTTTATGTGACATGGCCTGATAAACCGGCGGTTCGGGTGCTGAATAGATGCAGAGTAGCCCGTTTTCAAAGGCATCTTTCATGGCCAATAACAATACTTCGTCGGAGCCAATTCCTGTTGGTCCGAGTAGCAATATATCACAGGAATCTGCCTTGGCCTGTTCAATGGCTTTAAGAATATCAAAGGTGGAGGCGCGGTTGGTATCATCTACTACCCGATAATTGTAGAGATCAATATAGGAGAGACCGTCGGAGTTTTTTCCGAGATATTGAATGATACCGGCTACCTGTGTACCATGGCCCAGCTGGTCGAAGCAGGCAGTTTGTTCTTCGCCGCGAATCAGGTTAAGATTCTGTTTTACCGGAACAAAGGAGTGTGGTCCGATTCCACTATCGGCAATGCCTATCCGCAATCGGCGTTTCATCACCGGTAGATGTCCCAACGGAAATGTGTCGCGTAAAAAATCCTGTTGATCAAATCGGATGGTTTCAAGTGTAATTTCCTGAAGTGAATACAGGTCTTGCTTTGCGATTATTTTATTATGGTAGGTATGGTCAGGGTAGATGTATATATCTGCCGTGGAGGTGCTTCTTAGTTGTAAGTGTATTCGTCCGTCTTTCCCTGTTGTGCCTTTTTGCCAGTCGCCGGGGTTTTTAGTGGAGACCATGATCACGGTGATATTCGGAAGCGGTATTCCGGAAACATCCGTGATGCGAAACGTGTGCAGGAATTTTGTGGAGGCGGCATTGTTGGCGACTTGCAATGGCTGATAACGGTGATCTTCGATTGAAGAGAATCCGCTCTGGAAATAGTCGCCATCCGGGAATAAAAAACGGTCCGGAGGATTCGGGTGACTCCAGCAACTGTACACCTGACGCGGCAATCTTATCTACTTCAACCAGCGGTAGAGATTGTAACGCTTCTCTTCCCACAGGATTTAACCGGTAATGATCAACGAATACTTCTTCGTTTACTACAGCACCATTCCCTGTTTCGGGAGCTGGTAATGCAGCATTGGCGGGTGGCAGAAGAATAAATCGGGACATAGCTTAACAGTTAGAATTCAGGAATACACGCGCAGTTCTGTTGATCCGATCCTTTTGTTCTTCTCAGGTATTTTTCTTCTGAAGGCCAGGTAAGATCAAGATGTTAAAAATACGTTCGATTTTCAAGGATGTTACCCCCGTAAACACCCCCTTTGAGTACCCTTTTTTCAGGGGGGCTGTTTAGTTGTGTGTTAGTGCAGTTTGGTGGCTGGCTATTGATGATTTATGTCCGAAACATGCGACTCCCAGGGCTTTTAACAGAGAGATAATGGGGAATCATGGTATTCCTGATTGTTTTTTTTTACATTTGGCTATCTACCAACTCTAAACCAAATAGTACATGAAAAAATGTTTACTCCTCCTTCTGGTGATTATTCTTAATCTCCAGGTCAGCTTCGCGCAAACGTATATTCAGATGCCACTGCCGGTGCAAACATCCACCTTGCCGGGAAACGTGCGAGGTTATTATTTTACAGCTCCTACCTGTTTTACCATTACAGGCCTCGAAGTACCTACGGATGCCAGTACCGGAGCTCAGAGTATTGCGGTGGTACGGTTAAATGCTATTCCGCCAAATTATAGCAGTGTGACGAACGATTTTACATTGCTCTATCTCACGCAAAGTAATTCTTCAACAGGGATGATTCCCGTGAGTATTCAGGTGGGTGTGGGCGATATTATTGGTATACTTGGTTATAGAGGTGCTAATAATTCATATGCGACTTCGCCGTATTCGTCAACTATCAACGGTTTTCCGGTGACTTTAGCTCGTCTGGGAATGCAGTTTAGTCTCGATACAACTTCTCCACAAGACTTATGGACCGAAGTAGGAGGTAGCATCAGTCGTGTATGGATGTATTATGATACCAGTTATGTGTTTACCGTAGATGCTACCTGGCAGGGTGGAACGAATTATAGTTTTACCAATGGTGCAGGACCTTCTGCTACTTCTGTATGGGATTACGGAGATGGGTCACCGTTAGATACCGCCTATAATCCCCTGCATACCTATGCGGCTCCGGGGAACTATACCGTTTGTTCCTATATCACCGGTTCCTGTGTGAGCGATACGGCCTGTACTACAGTGATTATCTGTCCGGCGCCGGCCCTGGCTGATTATTCTACAACGATTACTTATCCCGATGTAACGTTTAATGATCTCTCTCAAAACGCTGCTGCCTGGAGCTGGGATTTCGGTGATGGAGCGACTTCTACTTCACCGAGTCCTACCCATACTTATGGTACTTTTGGATTGTATACCGTATGCCTTACCGTGACCGATACCTGCGGTGGACAACATACAGAGTGTAAAAATATTTCCGTTTGTCCTTCTGTTATTCCGGTGAGTCTTGGTTCTGATGTTACTGCCTGCGGAGAAACAACGGTGTCGCTTCCCGGGTATACTACATATACGTGGAGCAATAATGCAACTACTTCTTCTGTATCTATCACCAATAGCGGAACCTACAGTGTTGTTGTGACAGATGCGGCAGGTTGTTCCGGTACTGATACCATTGGCGTGGTGATTAATCCGCTTCCTTCTACGTCACTGGGTAATGATGTTACACAATGCGGAGGAACGGTGGCCATCGGACCATTGGTGGTGGATCCTACATTTACCTACGTATGGAGCAATGGAGCTACTACCTCTTCCATTAATGTAGGCGCCGGATCATATGCGTTAACGGTAACAGATACACTGGGATGTACCGACACGGATGATATTCAGATTACCATCAATCCGGTTCCTTCGCTGAACCTGGGGAATGATCTCACCGTTTGTCAGCAGTTTATCGGTATCAGCGCTCCTAACGGTGCCGGCTATACGTATTTATGGAGTAACGGTTCCACGTTGCAATCGTTGCTGGTAAATACGAGCGGAACGTATTCGGTAGTAGTGACTACTTCGCTTGGATGTACTGCCACTGATACTATCGTGATTTCTATGTTTGCGCCATTGGTGAGTTATGTGGAGACGCAGACTGTGGCATGTATCAATAATGGTACTATTACGTTAACTCCCGGACTCCCTGCCGGCGGAACTTACTCGGGTCCCGGTGTGACAGGAACTACTTTTGATCCGGTAGTAGCAGGATTGGGTAATAAAAACATTGTTTATTCCTGGGCCGATTCAACCGGCTGTACCGGACGTGATACCTCGGTAATTACAGTAAGCACCTGTGCCGGATTAGCTGATATAAACGGTACTACCATCAAAGCTTTCCCGAATCCCGGTGATGGAATGTTCCGCATCGAAAGCGGTGTGATTGCCGATTTAATGACGGTAACAGATATCGCAGGACGTGAAGTACTTCAACTGATTCCATCTGCTACATCAACACTGATTGATCTCCGTAAACAAGAAACCGGCGTATATACTTTGCTGGTTCGCTACAGAGGAGAAGAGGCGGCGATGAAACTGATTATTGCAAGATAGACGCATTATATAAAAGTAAAAGGGGACCATTTATCGTGCTCCCCTTTTTTATTTTCTGTGGATCGTTTATTGAACCATCAAACGCGTGTGGAATTGCTTTCCTGATTGCAGATCTGTAATAGACAACAGATAAATTCCCTGCGGCATATCATCACGTTGAAGGATATACGAAGTTCCGGAGAAGGTATCTGTTTTACTGATCGCCCGTCCGCTGACATCCATAATCTTCAGCGTGTAATCGTGCGATGGATCTCCGTTAAACATCAACTGTGCCTCGCTGGTTAATGGGTGTGGCGCAATCTTCACCTGATCATCGATCCCCGAGTTGACCACACTTAATCCGGAAGTAAGATCACTGAAGGTGTTAAACGTGGTGTTGGTGATGACGGCTGCGTTCTGATCGAAGAAAATATAGGCTTTGTTGTACACCGGAGTCGGATCAATATTGGTGGGGTGTCCGAATACACGGAACAATACATACCCATGACTTCCCGGCTCATCGGAAATGCTATCCGGCAACATCACTTCGTTGAAATTTACTTTCAGGATATTTCCGCTTTCTTTTGAAATCCATGCTGGATGTGAAGTAGCGATCACATAAACTGTGGATGGGTCAAGGCCGACATCCAGCGTATCTACAATTCGTACATTAAGTGCAGTATCATTTCCTACATTCTGGAAACGGATGAGATAACGTAATTCGCTGTCCATATCTACCCGATGATTGGCGCCATCTCCGATAGGGGTAACCTGTTTATCGTTTGGATCAAAAGAACAGCGCACCAGATCATAGTTGTTACTGGTATCAGCACTCAATACGTTTCCATTGCCGTCGAATAAAGCGCCTACAGTCTGATTTACGAGATTGAGTCCGCCTGCAGGGAAGGTAAAGTAGGTGACGAAGCTTCTTGTCTCGAATGGGAGAAAGTTAGCGAACGAATAAGTGATGGTTTGGCCGTTAACAGTTCCTCCGCTTGTATTGCTTACATATGTCAGCAGGGTATCGAAAGTGAAGGATACTTGTCCGCTATCAATAAGGGTTCCATTGTTTGTTACTGTGGTGATGTAAGCCTGATTGGTATTGCAGCGTGGTAATGGTGCATAGGAGAAGGCACTGATATCGTGGTACAGACTATCTGCCCGCAACGGGAAATCAAGTCCAGACTGATTGGCGGAGAGATTCACGGTATAATCACTATTGATCTTCACCGGTGCAAAGCTGCCATTCAGCACATACGACAAAGTATACGTACCGGCTGTATCACCAAAGATGTACATACCGTTGGAATCGGTCATGGTGATTTGTCCGGAAGGTTGCTTCAGTATCTGCTGCTGCGCAAGAGGGAAATCGCCGTTATTGAAGATGCTGTCGTTGTTCACGTCATAATACGCTCTTCCTGTCATGGCATACAAGGCCGCACTGCTATAGCTGATATAAGCGGTATCTGTATCTGAACAGCCGAACTGATCATAAACGGCAAGGTAATAAATTCCGGCACCGAGGTTATTCTGAATGCTGGTAGTGCTGCCGGTGCTCCAGTAATAAGAATAGGGAGGTGTACCGCCGCTCACTGAAGCCTGGATACTTCCATCGGTACAGGTTGGACAAGTAGGGTTCGTAGTAGTCAGCGTCAGGTAGAGGGGAGATCCGCCGCCGGACACCACTACTTGCATACTGCCGGTACAGTTAATACCCATTGCATCTGTAGCGACCCAATTGTAAATACCCGGACAGAGATTATAAATAGAGACTGGATTTCCGTTTGGACTTCCTGTTAAAATACCCTGGAAGTTCACACTATACGGTGCTGTTCCTCCGTTAAAGGACAAAGTAACTACGCCGTTACACGTGCCACAACTGGCCGGAGCGTTCATTTGTGCGGAAACAATACACTGTGCATTGATACCGTTATGAAGCAAGAGGAGGATTATCAGAAAGTAGAGTTTGCGCATAGGTAGCTGAATTTGAGCACTAAAAGTAGATCAAATATAAGATATCTGCAAAGAAAAAGCCGCTTCTTTTGAGGAAGCGGCTTTTTTATGTGGTAAACGGTGAAATTAGTTGCGTACGATACGCTTCACCATTACTTCGTTTCCTGAGCGGATACGTACAAAGTACACACCCTGCGCCAGGTTGCTTACATTGAGTGAAGTTGGGTTAGACCAACGTGCAAATGTCTGCTCGCTGATTACATTTCCGAGTACATCCACGATGCTCATCGTCACGTTGAACTTGAAGGTTTTTGAAGTCTCCAGGAACACGATATCACGTGAAGGGTTTGGATAAGCGTTCAGGCTGGTTTGATCAGCAGTTGTTTCGCCGATACCCACTGTACCACCTGCCCAACGGTAGATACCGTCAGTCAGAGGATCGAAGGCAAAACCACCTGCCCATCCGGTGATAGAATCAAGGAAATCGAGGCTTACATAACCATCGGTAGTTCCCAGACCGTTTGTATCAAGAGTCACCCAGTTTGAACCATCGTTGATAGACTGAGAAGAACCACGACCGTTATTGTTAGCACCTACAGAGATCATCACTGATGTTCCAGGTACGTACATGAAGTCAGAGCGGAACATTGTTCCAACAGGACTCACAACTGTCCAGGTAGCACCACCATTGGTAGTACGGTAGTTTGTGTAAACAGGAGTAGCAGTAGCACGCTGAGCGAAACCATTCAGGCTATCACGGAAGGTAACACCGGTAACACCATTCGCAGTGCTCGCAGTACCCATTGTAGTAGCCACCCAGTTCAAACCACGATCATAGCTACGGAAGATACGACCATTGTTAGTACCGAAATAGATGAAGTCACCATTTGCACCATACACGTTCACCAGACCGTATTCAGAAGCGTTCAATGGAGCAGGGATGTTCGCAGAAGGAACACGAGTCCATGTAGCACCGCTATCGGTAGTAGTGTAGATTTCATAGTAACCGTTACGTGGATCACCCATAGTCATACCATTCGCAGCATCGAAGAAGTGAACGATGTTAGGGAAAGGGAAAGTACCAACAGCTGCAGCATAGATCTGCGAAGTAGCGATAGTATCCCATGTAGTACCGCCATCGGTAGTACGGAACAATAAACCATCTTCACTTGAAACGTTATTGTAAGTGACGATGTAGCAAGTGTTAGAATCGATAGCGCTGATGTTAGATACTTTGTAAGCAGTATCAGCAGTGAAAGAACCGGAAGTCCAGTTCAAACCACCATCGATAGTACGGCTCCAGAGTTGCACAGCAACACCTGAACCATCACCGATCTGACTGGTAGCAGTCCACACAACGTTAGCATCAACGATGTCGATATCTGCAGGATAAGCAGCAGCTACAGAGTAGCCCACATTTTGCATTTGCCAAACCTGTGCATTTGCCGTGCCCAGGAAGCTTCCGATAAGAAGAAATAGTACGTAGAATTTTTTCATGTTCATTTTTTGATTGGAGGTTCAAAAGTAGGGATTTCCTGTTAATCCGTACATGGTCGCCAGAAATAAAATGGTAGTCAAAAACGCTGGCGAATTCATTGATTTATCGATAAATAGGTGGGATAAACCCTGACATTGATTTTGAAGCGATTATTACAATATCCAAACGGAAATACCATTATAATCGCTTCAAAATCAATCGTCAGTCCGTAGGACAAAAAAGGCTATTGACTTTTTTGGGTTAATTAAATGTCACAAAGCAAAAAGCTAAAACTTTGTAAAACAACCACTTACCCCACAACCAACCCAAACCGACCCCCTTCATTCACAATTCCCGCCACAAAATAATCGCAAAGCAGAGCGTAAAACATCCACGGCGGGAGGGATAAGGAGAAGGCGGTGTTCAAAAAACTCCAGCTATAATATTGGCTTGAGAGGTGCAGTGACATTTCTTTGAGACATACACTCTAACGGACTCACCTGCTCAATACCTGTTGCAACAACAGAAAAAAAACGACCTCACCCCCGTGTAAACGACCCCAGGTAAAATTTGGAGAGAGGGTGGAGGATGGGTAGATTTGGGGGATAAAAAAATAAACATTCGGATATACACTTAACTGACGACGAATTGGTGGGGTGGGATGATGGGGTGAATATTTTATGGCTCATTGTAAAAAGACAGAATAATTAATGAAAATAGTCACTTGGAATTGTAATGGTGCGTTAAGGAATAAGTTTGAACATCTATCAGACCTTAATGCTGACCTTTATATTATCCAAGAATGTGAAAATCCAGAATTATCAAAACATCAACACTATATTTCTTGGGCAGGAAATTATCTTTGGAAAGGTGACAATAAAAATAAAGGGCTTGGGATCTTTGCAAAGAACAAAACGACAATTGAATTAATAAACTGGAGTGCTACATACAAAGACCATGACGTAAAACACTTCTTGCCTTGCCTGGTAAATAATGATTTTCAATTATTGAGTATTTGGACAAGTCAAAACAAATCCCCGAACTTTGGCTACATTGGCCAATTGTGGAAATATTTAGAAATAAACAAATCAAAATTTAAGAAAATAATTCTTGCAGGGGATTTTAATAGTAACTCAATTTGGGATGAATGGGATAGATGGTGGAATCATTCTGACGTAGTAAATGATTTAGCTAAAACGAACATCATCAGTTTGTATCATAGCTATTTTAAAGAGGAACAAGGAAAAGAGTCAAAACCCACCTTTTTTCTGCAAAGAAATAGAGAAAAACCGTACCACATTGACTATATTTTTGCATCAAAAGAAATTGAAAAAGAAATGACAAGTTTTGAAGTAGCGGACATTGAAAAATGGATAATATACAGCGATCATCTGCCTGTAATTTGTGAACTTAACTCATAATAAATAATGAAATTCGGAAAGACCATAAAAATATTTCTCATTGACGGAGAACCAAACGGACGAATGAGTTGCGAACTTTCCAACTGGTCAGGAAAGGCTTATAAAATTCCACGAATTAAAATTAAGGATTGTTCAGACCGAGTCGACTTGACAAGCACAGGAGTTTATTTGCTGTTTGGCAAAGATGATACAGGGAAAGGCCAGGTTTATATAGGTGAAGCCGAATCAATTTTAAAACGGCTGAATCAACAATTGACTCAAAAAGATTTTTGGAACGAAGCAATTGTTTTTATTAGTAAAGACGAAAACTTAAATAAGGCTCATATTAAATATTTAGAAAATCGCCTTCATGACATTGCAAAATCTGCCAATCGATACACGGTAGATAATACAATAATTCCTACGCAATCTTCAATTTCTGAATCTGACAGAGCCGAAATGGAAGAATTTATTGAATACATTAAAATGTTAGTAAATACACTCGGACATAAAGTATTTGACGAAAAACGAGAATTTAAACCTAAACAAAAACAGGAATCATTTTTTATTAAAGCAGCTCGCGGAGCAGATGGGCAAGGCGAACCGACATCAGATGGTTTTGTTGTTTTCAAAAATTCTAAAGCAGCAGCGACAATTGTCAATTCAATGACTCCCAATTTCATTACTTACAGACAAAAGCTAATTGACGAAGGAGTGCTTGTTGACAAGGGGGAATTCTATGAGTTTTCAGACGACTACATTTTTAGTAGCCCCTCAACAGCAGCAGTTATGGTTATGGGACGCAATGCAAACGGACTGACAGAATGGAAAAATAAGAACGGCAAGACACTAAAGGAATTTGAAACGAATGACAAAACAACGAAGGCATAATAGCAGTAACCGTTGCGCAACTCGATTCTAATAATATTCCGGCACTAATATGCATTTGGAGCAAATGAAAAAATAATAATGATAACCCATTCCCAACCTTGTTTTAGGTTATTGTCATTTGAAGAGATAGTAGTTTGGGGCGCGAGAACTTCAGAAGTTTTTTGAGGATATATGTTGAAGATTCCGGACTATGTTGACACCTCATTTCGGCGAAGCTGCCCCACGATCAATAGAGAAGGTTCCTACGCCGTCAAATCTTCTATTGGAAACATCATTATCCTTTCGGTTTGTAGGCTTTTAGAGGTCTAGAATAGCGGCCAGAAGTAGTTCGTAACCGGCAAAGGGTGATTTATTATATTTGTTTTGATCCCGTTACGGCAAGAACACATTAATGTCTAGTGAAAAGATGATGCTTAAAACAGATAGACTAAATATTAGAGAGTTACGTTAGCTGATATTAATAATGTACATAATCTTCATTCGTTCCCAGAAACCGACAAGTTCAATACACTAGTAATACCTGAAAAATGTACCAAAGAATAGCACATATTGCATTATTAGTGGACGACTATGATACCGCAATTGATTTCTACACCCAAAAGCTCGACTTTCAATTAATAGAGGACACGAAGTTAAGCGAAGAGAAACGGTGGGTAATGATAGCACCCCGGGGAGCGAAAGAATGTTGCTTATTGCTCGCCAAAGCTGCCACCGAACGACAGACAAGCAGTATTGGCAATCAAACCGGTGGACGAGTAGGGTTTTTTCTCTTCACCGATAATTTTTGGAGAGACTATAACAAAATGGTAGAAAGAGAGATAAAGTTTGTGCGATCTCCTGAAACCGTAGAACATGGTACGGTTGCAGTATTTGAAGATTTGTATGGGAACTTATGGGACTTAATAGAGCCAAGCGAAAACAATAAAGGCTTAAGCACCAAGTAAACGTATGTTCACTTGAATTAACATGAACTTCGATATCCAACCCAAATTAGAAAACGATAAGGTAATTCTTCATCCCTTGCAAGAGCAGGACTTCGAAGACCTATATGCAGTAGCCGTTGATCCAAAAATTTGGGAACAGCATCCTAACAAAGACCGTTGGAAAAAAGAGGTATTTAAAACGTTCTTTGATGGAGCAATACAGAGCAAAGGAGCGTTTAAAATCATTGAAAAAACCACCGGTAATATAATTGGAAGCACCCGGTTTTATGATTACAATGAACAAGAAGACAGTATATTGATTGGATATACTTTTTACGCCACACATTATTGGGGCAAGGGAATAAATCATTCCGTTAAGACAATTATGTTAAACTATATTTTCCAATTTGTCTCTACAGTTTACTTTCATATTGGTGCAAACAATGTTCGTTCTCAAATAGCCATTGCCCGAATAGGTGCGACAAAATCCGGACAAGAAGAAATAGCCTATTTTGGCGAACAACCAAAATCCAATTTCATTTATAAGTTGACAAAGGAAGAATGGTTTTCTCTAGGATATTAGACTGGTATAATCTAAATTTAAGCGAGAAAAATAAATAACTGTCAATAGCCAGTCCCGGTTTCAATTATTAGCGTGAGGCACTGACAAACGTTAATTGGGTAGACTTTTTTAGATAAGTTGTCAAAGATTTAAAGTGAATCAGTAAATTTGGTTACCCATTGGTTTCACCGCCACGACACGTGCAGCCTTTGTCGGCAATTCGAAAATCAAACCCGAAAATATTATGAGACAATTTTATATTTTACTTGTATTATCTTTTGTTATGAGCTCTTTTCAGGATAAGACATGTCGGAGTCAAATAGATGATTTATATGGAGAATGGGATTTTCAAGGAATGTACCAGGGTAGAATCAGAAAGATCGACAAGTTGAAAACCAATAATAATACCTCAAGAAGTGGTCCGAAAAGTTGCACTTATGAGATGTCCGGTGTTTATATACATCGCAATGGGGAGACTACTACAAATGGTAAATATACTTTTGACGGCAAAACTTGCACGATTGTAAAAGTATACGACAATGGATATACAGAAGAACTTAATATAACCTACTTAGATAAGAAGTTTCTACTAGTAGTAGTTGAAACAGACATTTCAGCATTCACCTATTTTTACAAGAGAGTACACAGGTGAAATTGAAATAACTCCCGCTAACAAGTAAATCTTCGTTACGTGTTAGGTATGGCCTTCCCACATTGGCTGAAACAATGAACCCAATACCTACGGCAAGCTAGCCAGGGATTCCAAGGTGCGACGATAGTTTTATTTTTGATCGTAAACAAGGTTCCCGAGGTGCATCAATTTGTTTTCAAGTTCCGGTTTCCTGAATTGAAATCCAGCTAAACCCCATCCGGTAAATAGCCTTAAGCAATGAACAGACGAAATTTCATATTAAAATCAATACTGGCGATCAGTGGTAGTATTCTATTTCGTAAAATAGTAGCAGCAATCACCAAAAAATCGAAAACAATGAACAAAACACATAGATTTCAAATTTGTATTAATCATGCTGATAAAAACAGGTTTGTAACTCCCCAATCAATGCTTGCAAGTGCTAATGAAGTCCCTGAAAAAATCACCGACGACTATAAAGTAAGAGTAGTGCATGATCCAATGCAATATTCAAAATCTTATTTTTAGATTTACACGAATTCTCAGGCTTCTATCTTGCTCTAGAGAATACCAGCGCTATCAGCTATGTCGACCATTCGATCAATTGTAGTTGTTTGTTTGTTGTTGCTTGGTGGTATCAATACCTAGGCACAAACAAACCTTTATGATTTTGTTAAACCTGGCAATTTCCAGGTAGGTTTTACTGACACCCTGATTTTCTCGGACAAGTATGATTATAAGGCATACGATTATAAAGGCCCTAAGCCTTGTTTTATTCAGATTTGGCATCCGCAAACGACAACAAAGCAGAGAGCCTTTTTGAAAATTAGCGAATTATTTAGTTATCGCGCAACTCCAGAACTTAAAATTGTTCAGGAAAATCTCAGTGCTGAGTATAAAAGGATCTTTATTAACGATTACCTGATGGAGGATTTGGAAAAGGGAGGGGAGATCAATATCGGGAAACATAGTTATGAGGAGTTGTTGAAAATGATAGGTGATGTAGAAACCCGGAGCTTTCGGGAGTACATTGCGGATGACCTTCGTTTTCCTGTAATTGTATACCACAACGGCTCTCAAGGGCTCCCTTTTGAAAATTTTGCAATGGCTGAATATTTCGCTTCCCGGGGCTTTATTTTTGTAAGTGCGAGTTTTGAACTGCAGTTTGAAAATTGTTCTTTTGGAATGTTACCTTATGAAAGATATCATTCCAATGAGTACGAGGAAACTTTAAGAACGGTGGCTCGTTTTGCCAATTCACTCAGCAGTTCTCGTGAACTGTTTTTTATCGGCCATAGCTTTGGTGCTCAAATGGGGTTCCGAACCTTTGATGAGGATTCCACTATTAAAGGTATGGTTTCACTGGAAACAAGTATAGAATTTAAAAGCGAGGATAGTGTAATCAAAGAGATGTGGCCGGAGGTTTACAAAAAAAATTTCGGATGCGAATGTAAGTTATCCCTTTCCAATTCTGCTTTGTGCAGCTACAGGCAATGAGAGGCCTTTTGCTTTCTTTAAAAATCTCCGTTCGCCAAACGTTTTATATGCATCCACAAAGCTTGAATTTGAACATGAGGCTTACTTGTCTGTTTTTTATAGCCGACTCTTTCTAAACGATAACATTCAACAGCCCGATAAAGAAATTCTATTGGACAGATTGAATTTATATGTCAGGCATCTGGATCTTGTCCATGAATTTTTAGACGGAATTTTAAAGAGGAAGCTGATGCCCATGAAGGATGTTAAGTTCATTAAATAGAACTTCAAAGGAGGGACTTAAATTTGATTTAGCGATATCGTATCCTTTGGCCAATACCAATCCGTATATTCATTTCAACGCATACAAGCCTATCACAACCAGTTGGGCGTAGTTGTTCTATCAGCAGCCTGCCTGTTTATTCTATTCAGGGTTTATGTGGAGAATAGGCGGAACACGGTATAAAAATCACCCAATAGCCATGGAAAGCAATATTTTTTCCTGGCGTCGTATTTCCCCCTTCTTTTGTCGCGTTTTGCTTCTTTCGATTTGCAGATAATAGATACATTTGTTCGGCAATATAATCTGAACCTCATGGCAAACATCAATCCCCATATTAACTTCAACGGAAATGCGGAAGAAGCTTTTAATTTTTATAAATCAGTGTTCGGTGGCGAGTTCACAAGGATTGTTCGTTTTAAGGAGATGTCAAGCCCGGAATTTCCTGTCCCGGAGAAGGAAGCAGATAAAATCATGCATATTGCTTTGCCCATCGGCACTAGTGTCTTAATGGCGAACGATGTTCCGGAAATTATGGGTCGTACCAACGAGAATGAGAACCGTAGCAAAATTGTTATCGCTGCAGATTCCAGGGAGGAAGCGGATAAAATATTCAAGGGACTTTCGGTCGGCGGACAAATTGAAATGCCGATTGATGATAGTCCCTGGGGTTCCTATTTTGGTATGTTCCGTGATAAATATGGTATTGAATGGATGGTGGAGTATGACGCGAAATAGTGGTTTGTTAGCAGATGACTACGTCTGTTACTTAATTCAATACAGTGATACCTTTTATTGTAAAGTATAGTTCATCAATAAGGCTTTCCTCACTTCTTCTCCTCAATCTGATCTCCGTCCCGTTGTATAAAAAGTTGTCGTAGTGTTTTTTGTCCATGTTGCAGCAGGACCTCAACCGGAATTCCTTTTTGCATTTCAACGGGAACTTCGCAGTGGATAGATTGTTTCCCTGTTATCGAAAAGGGAATGTTCATGCGGTGAATCAGCTGTTGCTCCTGCCGGAATTCCACGCGGAGTGAGTCGCCGTTGAGCAGTGTTGTTCCTTTGGTGGGTTCTAGGGTGAATTGTAATACAGAACTGCCGTTTTTTAATCGTCGGGCATCGGTTAACCGGAAACTAACGGTGTCCATATACGAACTATAGGTTCCGCTAAGCGAGGCGTAAGGTGATTGCGGTAGGTGAAAGTAGTGCTGGTTTAATTCCGATACCGGTAAAATGAATTCTGTCCATTTGATCCATTGAAACCGATCAACCGTGTTTTTCTGTTGGGCAATGCGGTCGAGGTGTTCGTGTTGTAGGGCGAGTGTAACAGAGGCGTCGCGGCCTTTGTACGAGGATAAAATCAGACTTTCTATCGGGTAACTCCATCCGCTCATGGCAAAACTGTTTTGTTCGAGAATGTTTTCATCGACGATGGCTTTGCGGATATTGAGTCCGAGTGCGGCGCTGTTGATTTCTTCGATATAGTTTACGCGATAAGTGTAGGGAATTGCGGTTATGCGGAGCAGATCGCAGTGTAGCAGCAATACCATGACAAGACCTACATATCCCGCCAGCCTGCTGAAGAATGTTCGGGTGATGGTGACGAGATAACCCGCTACAATGGATAACATCATCGGTACGGGTAAGATCATGCGTTCATAATAATTGCTGATCTGGTCAAATCGGTGTGTCAGACTCAGGGTGATCATATACCCGGTGACAAATACGAGGATAAGCAACAACGATTTCCATTTCCGGAAAAGTCCGGTGGCTAGAAGTGAAGCCAGGAATACAAGGGTGAGTGCCGGATAGGCTGTTATTACCACATTGAAATGATGAAGCAAGGTATCTACCCGAAAACTTTCTACATAGCCGTAGTCGTTATAAACAACGGGATAGAAGGTTTTACCGTGGTCGTAACTGTCGAGAAGGAGCAGTTTGAGAGCCGTTATAATGGTTATTGATCCCCAGAGTACAATCAATAAACTGCGGCGGTCGTTGTAAAGAAACTGTTGTTGTTTCGTGGAGGAAAACATCCACCAGGCAAGGCAAAACGATAATGGAATAAATAATAACGGATGGGAGAAGATAATGAGCGCAGCCAGAGCGATGAGAAGTGGTAAACGGAAGCGGAACGATCGGTCGAGGATGCTCATCCAAACCGGTAATAAGGCGCCGGCTTGTAGCAACTCTGTAACCGGACAAAAGAAACTGTAGCGCACCGTTAACGATAACATCAGCAATAAACTGATGATACCTCTTCGTGATTCGAATTTATACGCGAGCAGCAGAAAGATAAGGTAGTACCATAGAATATCTTCCAGACTATACAGAATCGCAACCGCAGTTAAGGGAAGTTTCAGCCAGATGCCAATCAAAGGCAATACCTGCGATACAATACCAATGGGACGCTGATGTGCAATGAAGAAAAATTGTCGGTCTACCAGCTCATACAGATAATGTGCAGCATCAAAAGCCTGTCGCTCTTTCCAGAAATACACAGAAAGCAACGACATGCCCAGGAAAAAGAGGTGTCCTGTGATTTGCAGTACGATTAAGTCACGCTGTATGGAGGGGTGCCGGCGCTGCAAAGGCTGTAATTTTTCGGAAAGATAAAAAATTATTTAATGTCGCTTGTTGGAGGTGATAGGTTTTTGTCGGCCTCTTTCCGGTTCAACTCTTCAAATAACCTGTTCAGTGAATTTGTTTTGTATGCAAGAAGGGGCCATCGGATATTTGCTTCACAATTTGATTCTGTTCAACAAATATTAATAGCTCAACTATGAAAACGCTCTCGAAATTATTAGTCGTTGCCGGATTATTTATGATGGCATTCGCTTCTTGTAAAAAGGATGACAACTCTTCATCGCCTTCTTCCATTGTAGTTACACAAGGACAATGGAAAATTACCTTATTTTCAGAGAATGGTGTGGTGGAAACATCTAAGTTCTCTAACTACGTTTTTACGTTTAGCAGCAATGGTACTGTATCAGCGGTTCGCTCCGGTTCAACGGTGAATGGTTCATGGTCGGATGGAAACGATGATAGTCAGAAAAAGTTAATTTTGAACTTTGCTTCACCTGCAGATTTTACTGAAATCAGCGACGATTGGCATATCCTTCAGGAGACCTCTTCGAAAATTCAACTGGAAGATGTGAGCGGCGGAAATGGTGGAACAGATCTGCTTACCTTTGAGAAAATATAATTGCGAGAGGGAAAATTATTTCCCGCCAATCACT
>JBIIRF010000139.1:0-6236 GCA_044341715.1 Bacteroidia bacterium
CTCTCCTTTGACTCCATTTTCTTCAAAATATTTTTTCAACTCAGCGAGTGTTCCACGTTTGGTTTCCTGAAACATCTTGGAGATCTCGCGTGAGACTGATCCTATTCGCTCTTCACCTAAGTGCTGAATACCTTCTTCCAGTAACTTCACTAAACGAAACGGCGATTCATAAAAGATCATCGTTCGCTCTTCTTCTTTTAACGCCAGCCATCGTGTTTGTCGTCCTTTTTTTTGCGGTAGAAAGCCTTCGAAGATAAACCGGTCGTTGGGGAGTCCGCTCATGACCAGGGCCGGTACAAAGGCCGTAGCGCCGGGTAAACAGTTTACTTCGATGCCTTCACGAATACATTCTCTGACCAGCAAAAATCCCGGATCACTAATCCCCGGCGTTCCTGCATCGCTGATCATGGCGATATGCTGGCCCTCATGTAAGAGGCGAATTATTTCCTTAAGCGCCTGATGCTCATTGTGTTGATGATGCGAAAGAACCCTTTTCTCGATGCCGAAATGATGGAGTAGCACTTTGCTGGTGCGGGTGTCTTCGGCGAGGATCAGGTCGGCGGCTTTGAGAACATCGAGTGCGCGCAAGGTGATATCCTGCAAATTGCCGACAGGTGTAGGTACGAGGGTTAACATGGCCGTTGAATTGTTCAAAGTTCCTTTTTCCATGTGGAATATAAAAATCAGCGCCCTATATTTTATAAAATCGCGTCAAATAGGCATAAATCCTTGTTCCGTATTTCTGTAATGCGTATTTTGGTATCTCTTCAGATGCTGTCCCCTTACTCATCTGAATTAATCATTCCTGTCTATGAATTCACGATTCCTGAAACAATGGCTGATCTTATCGCTGTTGGTGATGAGTGCACAGTTATCTACTGCGCAACAGCAACAAATTTATCTGCAGAGTGGTACGGTTACTACCTCTGCGAACCTGAATGAATTTATTACAGGCCCTCTTCCGGGAGATGTTGTTGCCGGGTATTACTACCGTTTTTTGCAGTTCAAAACACTTCCGGATAAACGATTGCTGGAGGAGATGTCGGCAAGTGGTTTGGTGATCATGGATTATATTCCTTCCAATACCTATTTGGCGGCTATCCCTCTCCGTTATGACCGTTCCCGCTTAAAACAGTTTGGGGTTTTTGCTGTGGAAATTCAATCACCGTTGCAGAAGGTGAGTAAGGTGATTCTGGGTGGTTTCCCTGATTGGGCGTTTAAGGAGCCGGGAATGGTGGAGCTGGAGGTGAAGTATCATGCGAATCTTCCCTTGCCCTTGGTGATAGAAGCTGCTGCGAAGTTCGGTCGTGTTACTGCTTATCATCCGGAGAATTTTACTATCACTTTGCGGATGAGTGAATTCTCTATGATGCAGGTGGCTGCGGAACCTTGGGTGTTTTTTATCAATGCCGTTGCTGCGCCCGATGTGAAGGATGATACCAAGGGTCGTAGTCTGCACCGCTCAAATGTGATCAATTCCGATTTCGTGACGGGTCGTCGTTATGATGGTTCCAATGTTACAGTGGCCATCGCTGATGATGGATTCGTTGGTCCGCATATTGATTTCTCGGGACGTATGACCAATTTCGCTACAGGTACGGGTCAGTCGCATGGTGATATGACGAGCGGAATCTGTGTGGGTGCGGGTAACCTGAATCCCGTGATTCGCGGAATGGCGACGGGGTCGTATCTCTATACATATAACATCAGCGGCTATCCGCAAATTGTAAATGCGGTGGCGAATTTTAATACTTACGGTATCGTCATTACTTCGACTTCGTATTCGCAGGGATGTAATGCGTATACGACCGATACACAGTTTGGAGATAATCTTCTCTATAATAACCGTCAGCTGATGTTCGTTTTCTCGGGTGGTAACTCGAATGGTTCTGATTGCGGTTATGGGGCTGGTGGTAGCTGGGGAAATATTACAGGCGGATACAAGCAAGGTAAAAACGTGATCGCCTGCGGTAACCTCGATGAGCTGGAAGTACTGGATCCTACGAGTAGTAAAGGTCCTTCGTCTGACGGAAGGGTGAAACCGGATATCTGTGCGAATGGAAGAAATCAGTTGAGTACAAACGAAAATAATACCTATCAGGTAGGTGGTGGAACTTCTGCAGCATCTCCTGGTGTTGCGGGTGTTACTGCGCAGTTGTATCAGGCGTATAAACAATTGACAGGCGCTGCGAATCCTCCGGGTGCGTTGATCAAGGCTTGTCTGCTGAACTCTGCAGAAGATATCGGTAATCCAGGTCCTGATTTTACTTATGGCTGGGGTCGTATCAATGCGATTCGTGCGCTGCAGGTATTGGAGAATAACCGATATCTGACCGATAGCGTGACACAGGGTAATACAAAGACTCATACCATTTCTGTTCCTGCGGGTACGCGTGAATTGCGGGTGATGGTGTATTGGGCCGATGTGGGTGCTTCACCGGCTGCTTCTCCTGCGCTGGTGAATAATATCAATATGAGCGTGACAGATCCATCCTCCGTTTCCTGGAATCCATGGATCCTGAACAAGACTCCGAACGCAACTACGTTGAATAGTCCTGCTGTGCGTGGTATAGATAGCCTGAACAATATGGAACAGGTGACGCTCGCTAATCCGGCTGCAGGAAATTATACGGTGAATATTAACGGGTTCGTATTACCGTCAACCGTTGTACGTTATTACCTGGTATGGGAGTTTAGGACTGATGCGGTGACGATGATGTATCCGAATGGCGGCGAAGGTTTTGTTCCGGGTGAAACGGAGGTGATTCGCTGGGATGGTCAACGTGATCTGGGTACTTATACACTCGATTATACCACCAATAACGGAGGTTCGTGGACAACCATCGCGTCCGGTATCGCTCAAAACGTGCAGCAATATAGCTGGCTGGTTCCTTCTGTGAATTCAGGTCAGGTGAAGTTGCGGATTACACGTGGTGCTTTCTCGGATATGTCGGATACTGCTCTTGCTATCATCGGTGTTCCTTCCGGTCTTGCTGTTTCATGGGCTTGTCCGGATAGTTTGCGTTTAACCTGGAATGCAGTTAGCGGTGCTGCGAATTATACCGTCTATCGACTCGGAACAAAATACATGGAACCGATCGGTACTACTGCCTCCACAAATCTGGTGGTGACCGGTGTTAATCCAACTTCTGAATACTGGTTCAGTGTTTCTGCCAATACAACGGCAGGAGCAAAAGGTCGTCGTGCGTTGGCTATACGGAAGGCTCCCGGAGTTTTCTCATGTCCGATGCCGTTAGATGCTGCTCTTGATACGATCAATAGTCCGAATCATGGAATTCTTTCCAATTGTGCAAGCAAGACAGCAGTTCCCGTTACAGTTACCATCGAAAATTTCGGGCAGAATTCCATCTCCAATATTCCGGTGAGTTACCGTGTGAACGGAGGCAGCATAACAACTGAAACGTATTCCGGAACCATCCTGCCTGGAGCGACTTATCAGTACACCTTTGCGGGAACACTCAATCTATCAGCTGCAGGCACGTATAACGTTGAGGCATGGGTGAATTATCCGGGTGATATGAATATCTACAATGATTCAGATGCTGTGAGCACAGTCTCTTCGGCGATCATGAACACGCCGGTTACAGAAGATTTTCAATCGGCAACTTATCCGCCTTCGGGCTGGAGTATACTGAATCCGGATGCTTCGTACACCTGGGAGCGTAGAACAGGTATCACCGGCGCAACTGGAACTGCTACCAATGTGAATTACATTAACAACTATACTTACAATGCTCCCGGACAAGAAGACTATCTCATCTCTTACACAGTAGATCTTCAGGCTGCCTCCACTGCTGAGTTGACCTTCGATGTTTCGTATGCACGCTATGGAGTAGGGTTTGAAGATGGATTGCGGGTAGATGTGTCAACGGACTGTGGTCTGACCTGGACTTCAACCGGATATTTAAAAGTCGGATTGACACTGGCAACAGCCGGAACAGTCACCAGCTTGTTTACACCATCATCCGCTGCGCAGTGGAGGAAGGATACTGTGAATCTCACTCCGTGGATCGGCAATAAAGTGTTGATACGTTTTGCCAATGTGAATGATTATGGGAACAGTCTCTATATCGATAACGTTACCATGACAAGCGTAGTCAACAATGTTACGTTGAACTTATCGCTGTTCCTGGAAGGATATTATTCCGGGGCAGGACAGATGGAACCGGTACTGTTTAACTCCGGACTCAGTACCAACCCACTCGTAGTGGACTCTATCGTAGCACGACTGCATAACACGGTTAGTCCTTATGGAGTTGTTGCGGTAGATACTGCACTGCTCAGTACCAACGGACAAGCGGTATTCAGTTTCCCGGCAGCCATCAGCGGAAACAGTTATTACATCTCTGTAATGTACCGTAATTCCATTCAAACATGGAGTAAACTTCCGGTACTCATGAATACCATTACCAACTATAGCTTCAGTAATCCGCCGGCACCAGCGGTGATCAATAGCCAATACAGAAGCAATGGCCCTATTCCCGATCTCCATAAAAAGATAACGCCGGAAGATAGTCCGCAAGAGTAACCGAAATTATTAACCAACAAGGAGGGCCGCAAACCCTCCTTTTTTTATGGAATTACTTTCACTATTTCCCCACGATATTGGACTTTTTGACCATTTATAGCCCCCGTACAGGGTTTTTCCGGGATTTTGTTATTTGTTTATTCCTATCTTCGAATTTCCTTGTCGCCGGTTGGAAGGAAAAATCTCCCGGCCCAATATCAAGCAACGAACCCCAAAACATATGAAACAATTACGTTTGTTCCTCTTATCGCTGATGATTGCATCTGCCACTACAGCCGACGCACAACAGCATCAGCCACTGTATCTGCAAAGCGGAACGGTGCAGTTAGCTCCTAATCTCAGTGAGTTCACTTTATCACCCCAACCTTCGGATGTATTCGATGGATATTATTTCCGTGTGCTGCAATTCAGCAACCTGCCCACACCTGCAATCAAAGCAGCGATGAAAGCAGAAGGAATCCTGTTATTGGATTATCTTCCAAAGAACGCCTTTACTGCGGCTATCCCTGAACGTTATAACCGTACACGCCTCTCTTCATTCCAGGTGGTGGCTGTTCATCAGTTAAGTCCGCAGCAGAAATTAAACAAACACATAGCAGGCGGTTTTCAGGAATGGGCGATTAAGGAACAAGGTACAGTCGATCTCATTGTACAATATCATTCTTCACTCTCCTTGCCAAAAGTGCTGCTGGCTGCCTCTAAACATGGCCGTATTGTAGAGCACTATGGTGCATACCACAGCATCACCCTTCGCATCAGTGATTTCGGCTTAAATGCATTGGCCGCAGAACCCTGGGTGAATTATATCAATACTGTTCCGGCTCCTCCTGAAAAAGAAGATACCAAGGGCCGCAGCCTTCACCGCAGCAATGTGATCAACAGCGATTATGCAACAGGACGTCACTACGATGGTAGCGGTGTAACTGTAGCTATTGCCGATGATGGTTTTGTAGGACCACATATCGACTTCACCGGACGTTTGACCAACTTTGCAACCGGCGTTGGATCTACACACGGTGACATGACCAGCGGAATTTGCGTAGGAGCTGGAAATCTGGACCCCTCTATTCGCGGTATGGCAACGGGAGCTTACCTCTATGCATTCAATATCGGATCGTATCCGCAAATCGTAGATGCTGTATCCAACTATACCAATTACGGAATCGTGATTGCTTCTACTTCATATAGTCAGGGATGTAATGAGTACAATACCTTCACACAGGCCGGTGATCAGTTGTTATATGATAATCCACAGCTTGAATTCGTATTCTCCGGTGGAAATAACAATGGCGCAAACTGTGGTTATGGTGCCGGTGGAAACTGGGGAAATATCACAGGTGGATACAAGCAAGGTAAAAATGTAATTGCCTGCGGAAATTTGGATCCACTGGAAGTAATCGATCCATCCAGCAGTATCGGACCATCTGCCGACGGACGTATCAAGCCGGATATCTGCGCCAACGGACGTGATCAGTTGAGTACAGATGAAAACAATACCTATCAGGTAGGTGGTGGTACTTCTGCTGCATCTCCCGGAATCGCCGGACTCTTCGCGCAGTTGTATCAGGCATACAAAGAACAAAATTCAACAACTACAGCACCTGCAGCGCTCATCAAAGCCTGTATGCTGAACAGTGCAGAAGACATCGGAAATCCGGGTCCTGATTTTAAATTCGGCTGGGGACGT
>JBIIRF010000081.1:0-8047 GCA_044341715.1 Bacteroidia bacterium
AATGGAATTGGTATTTTTCCCTGCCTAATCTTTGAAAGCCATGGAACATACTCCGGAAAATTATTATAACCGTGCATTGAAATTGCATCAGGAAGGATATCCTGTAAAAACTATTCAAATGATGCTGCAAAAGGAAGGGTTTAAAGAGGAGTTGCTGGTGGAAGCACTTTGCAGAATTAAACTTCTGGTGTATAAGAAAAGGAAGAGTAAAGGTGTTTCATTGATGATTGGAGGTGGATTATTATTGCTTTCCGGATTTGTTAGCACGGTGTTTCTTTTTCACGCCAATCATAATTTTGATGTGATCATGTATGGATTTACTATCGTTGGAACAATACTGATGGGATGGGGTACTTACGAAGTACTCCAATAAAAATTACATCTCTTTGGTAAGTAATCTCTCCAGTTCTTCGGGAGTGATATTGTAGTGAATTTCTCCGTCAATGGCGAGTGAGATAAAACCTGTTTCTTCTGATACGATCAGTGAAATGGCGTCGCTTTGTTCGGTAATCCCTAATGCAGCTCTGTGGCGCATGCCGTATTGTGCGGGTAAATCTGTATTGTCGGTAACTGGCAAAACACAACGTGCCGCTTTTATTTTGTTGTTTTCGATGATTACAGCTCCATCATGAAGCGGACTATTTTTAAAAAAGATACTCTCAAGCAAACGTTTTGATACATCAGCATCCATCAAATCTCCGGTGCTTTCATAAAATTTCAAATCGCTCGATCGTCCAAGTACAATGATGGCTCCCGTTTTGTTTTTTGCCATTGAACTGCACGCTTTTACTATTGGCGCAATATTAGGTGGAGTGATTCGTGGAGCCTGCCAGTTCCAGGGTAGTATTTTTCGTGTGATGCTGTCTTTACCTGTAAAGCTATTGCTCCCCAGTAATAAAAGGAATCGCCGAACTTCCTGCTGAAATACAATGATCAGGGCTAATACCCCAACACTCATAAATTGTCCAAGTAACGCACCCAACAGTTGCATATCGAGGATTTTTACAAAAAGCCACCAGAGTAAATAGATGGCAATGATGCCAATAAAGATGCTCATGGCTGCCCCGCCTTTGAGTAACTGGTATATTTTAAACAGCAGGAATCCTACGATCAGAATGTCTAGCAGATCGAGGAGTCGGATACTGAGGAAGCCAAAATGAAAGAGTTCCATAGGTGCAATTGTTCCAAAAATAGCGAATTACTTCTTTCCACGGATAAGCTGCTCTTTTAATAGGAACCGATAAGGGAGAAAGGCATCCTCTCCGGCATAATCTACGCCTATTCGGGGAGTTGCTTCAATTGTTTTCCCTGTAAGCTGAATCCCACGATCCTCTATCCAGATTTCATTTCCAAGGAGAGAGATTCCGCTATGGGAAAAATGGATGCCCATTGCTTCACTGACAACACCGGGACCTGTTGTGAATCCTTTTGCAGTTGCCGGTTTTTTTCTTCTCGCTTCCATAAACCCGATGCCTTCCAACGGTTGTATGGCGCGTATCAGAATGGCATGTGGGATATCCTTTTTATTGGAGACAACATTAAAAAGTGAATGAATTCCATAAATCAGATATACATAGGCCGTTCCACCTTCTGCATACATAATTTCTGTCCGGCGGGTTCGGCGTCCTCCGTAGGCATGTGATGCTTTGTCGTGGATGCCATTGTATGCTTCCGTTTCTGTGATTACTCCGGAGCAATATTGATGATCAAAATTACTGACAAGTACTTTTCCGATCAGGGATTTGGCCAATCGAACCACATCCTTTTTCTGATAGAAGGTGTGATCAAGTTTCATGTTATTCCTTTACACTCATCATCCTGCCTTTCAAATCGACAGCGAACTCGCCATTGTCCATTAACCATCGTAAAGTCGCCTGTAGTTTTTCTATGGGTATTCCGGGAAAGTTTCCTGCTATCTCTGAAGGTGGAAGTGGATTATTATTCAATAGTTTTTTTAATTGAATACTGAACTCTTCTATTTCGAGGTCGTTTAGCTCAACTTTATTTCGTTCTCGGCAGTAATCGCATGTGCCACATCGTGTGAGATTCTTTTCTCCGAAGTAGGATAGGAGTAACATGCTTCGGCATTGATGTGGGTTGGTAAGGAAATTCCGGAATGCATCTGCCCTTAGTTTGAATCGCTCTTTTCGTTTTTCAAGTATGGCTGAGCTGATATATAGATCACTCTCTTTTACCCGAGGCTGTATGAAAGTGAGAGTAGGTTTGTCAGTAGCGGGGATGTAGTCGATTACTCCAAGCTTTGTGAGTTGATCCAGTTGTGATTTTAATGCGGCTGGTTCGAGTTGTATTCTTCGTGCGAGCTCTTTTTCGCTGAAACGTACATAGTCGTCGAAGAGTCCGGTGTATGAGCGCAGAATAGTTTTGATAAGCTGGTCAAACCGTGGTTGTTCTACCTGAAACTTATAGAGCTCCATTTGTTTAATTGGAATTCGAATTCTGGCTGGCAGATAAATGGCGTCACTCGTTGTGATGTATTCAGCCATCTCCAGGAGTCGCAAACAACTCAATGTTTTTAATGTCTCAAATTTATAGTGGGCGCAGAAGCTTACAAGTTCAAATTCGGAAGTAATATTGCTTCCGCTGTCGATAGCAATTTGCAAATAGTTGCCGAGGGCCTGGTAAACTCTTCTGATTTCATCTCTTTCGGGAAAGTTGGTGATGTACCTGCTTTCTAAATCGGCGAGATCGGCATTGTCATATAAAACAACGGCAAAGGCGGGTTTTTCATCTCTTCCTCCTCGTCCTGCTTCCTGATAGTAACTTTCAAGATCATCCGGTAAATCGAGGTGGACTACCGTTCTTACTTCCGGTTTGTTGATACCCATTCCGAATGCATTGGTGGCTACAATGACCCGTGTTTTATTTTTCATCCATTGATCCTGGCGCTCAAATCGTGTTTGATGATCGAGTCCGGCATGATAGAAGTCTGCGGCTATTCTGTTTCTTTTCAGTTCCTGTGCGATCTCTTGTGTTTTCCTCCTGTTGCGTACATATACAATACCGGTGCCTGGTATAGTATTAAGAATCTTCAGAAGTTGTCCCATTTTATCTTCTGTTGGTCGTACAACATAACTTAAGTTGGGTCTTGCAAAACTTTTGGAGTATACCTGTCCATCTTTAAATGCCAGCCGTTGCATAATGTCTTCCCTGACCTCAGGTGTGGCGGAAGCAGTAAGTGCAAGTATTGGTACTTTCGGGAAAAGAGTTCTTATCTCAGCGATCTTTAAGTAGGGTGGTCGAAAGTCATAACCCCATTGTGAAATACAGTGCGCCTCATCAACAGCAATCATATTCAGTTTCATTTCTGAAAGACTTTCGACGAAAACAGGAGAGGCTAATCGTTCCGGACTTACATATAAGAATTTATAATCGCCATGAATACAATTTTGCAACGCAATTTCAACCTCCGACTTCTTCATGCCGCTCACAATCGCAACAGCACGTATTCCCTTTTCCTTTAGTTGCTCTTCCTGATCTTTCATCAAAGCAATTAAGGGAGAGATGACCAGACATAATCCAGGCTGAGCCATGGCAGGAACCTGAAAACACATCGATTTTCCACCACCGGTTGGCAATAACGCAAGCGTATCCTTCCCTTCCATAATGGAACGGATAATATCCTCCTGCAGGGGGCGGAATTGTGAATAGCCCCAGTACTGCGTTAAAACCTGGTGAATTAAACTCATGTCTATAAAAATAAAACATCGGCCCCATATTGGAAGCCGATGTTTGTAATATTTTCAGGATGATTAGAAGGTGACGGTTATACGCTCCGGATCAATTTCAGCCGGACGGATAGTCATAACCGGTATTTTAGATCCATTGATGATTTTTGTGGCATAGGTGCCCATCAATAACCCGGTAATACTTGCTTCCTGTTCAGTCATAATTACTACGAGGTCAGCATCCATCTCGTTTGCTGCAAGGAGGGTGTTTTTCGCGAGATCATCTCCCTGTTTATATACGATATCAGTATCGACACCATGTTCAGCAAGGAAGCCTTCAACCTGTTCAATTTTAATTTTGAACTTACGCTGATAATCTTCATTGCCGGAACGCATCAGACCCACCACAACAATTTTGGAGTTATAATGCTGTGCCAGTTCCATAGCAAAATTTACTTTCTGACGTGATTCAGGACTATCGTCGATCGGAAGGGCAATTTTAGTAAATCCGATTTTTTTCGCATGCGTCTGTACAGAGATTACAGGACATGGTGCTTCCTGTACTACTCGTGTGGTATTACTTCCGATGATATAGCTGCTGCCACTTGCACCATGTGTGCCCATTACAATAACATCGATATGCGCCTGCTTTGCTGTATGAACAATTCTCTTGTAGATTTTACCTACTTCGGTGATGATGTGCACCTGAATCCCATGTTCAACATGTAGTTTATCAGCAAGCTCTTTTAACTTCTCGTTAGAGGCTTCTTCCACTTTCTTCTCGAAGCCACTGAAAGCATGAGAAATTGAACTGGGGAAGGTGGTAGTCTCAACAATATGCAGCAAATAAATCTCCGCTTTGAGAAGTTTCGCCATGAACACGGCATGTTCCAGACTAAGTTCAGCAGTTTCTGAAAAGTCGAAAGGGATGAGGATTTTCCGGATATTGAAATCTTTTTGCATAGTTATGTGGTTTATCTAGACAACGTATTCTGTAGTATCTTTTCTTTCAATTGGACGAATGCTGCAAACAGGAATCTCTGTACTATTAATTATCTGCTGTGATTCGGTTCCAATAATGAACTGTCTCCATTCCAGTTCTTTTTGTGTCATGATGATGATAAGGTCGGCATTCACTTTTTCAGAGTATGCAATAACACCGTCAGAGATATCACTTTGGTTGTGGAATTCTCCTGAGCAGGTAATACCATGCTTTGAAATAATTTCAACTACCTGTTCCATCTGGCGAACCAACTTGTTCATCAGAAACTCGTCATGCGTAACCAAAACAGTCATCACTTTAACTGTTGAACCGAAGAACTTGGCAATTTCAATGCACTTGTCAACTTTCTCCTTGGTTTCTTTCGACAGGTCTAAAGGTAGTACAATTGTATTACATCCGCTATGATGTTGTTTTCCTTTTATGGTGATTACCGGACATGGCGCGTCACTGATAACTCGTACGGCATTGGATCCGATGAATTTCTTTTTTAAGGTCGTTTCACCAGATGTGCCCATTACTATGAATGCAGCATTCATTTCCTGTGCAACTGCAGATACTACCTCGTAAATTTTTCCCTTTTCGATGCGTGTTTTGAATACAAGTCCGGATTTAGCACGTGCATCATTTGCCAGTTCTTCCAGCTTTGTTTGAATTCCAACTCTTAAAAGTTCCTCCTGGTTCTCCTTGGAGGTGAATAAGTGTAATACAGATGAGAAAAGAGCTTCGTCAATTACGTGTAGCAAGGTGATGTCGGCATTACTCATTCTGGCCAGGTTATAGGTCTGGCTAAGTGCAATTTGGGATTGTTCACTAAAGTCAATCGGTACGATAATATGTCGCTTTTCTGTACTCATTATGGGGCTTTCTGTTATTTTTGTTCTCAGCAAAAATATTTCTTTCAAAGATATGTCACAAATTCCTGAATCTGAGTTATTTCTTAATAAGGACGGAAGCGTCTACCATTTGAACCTTTTACCGGAGGAATTAGCACCTGTTGTAATTAACGTGGGCGACCCTGATCGTGTTGCTATGGTGAGCGCATATTTTGATCATATTGAGGTAAAAAAACAGAAACGGGAGTTCGTAACACATACCGGAGTTTATAAGGGAAAGCGCATCAGTGTGATTTCCACAGGGATAGGAACGGATAATATCGATATTGTTTACAATGAGATGGATGCACTGGTCAATATTGATCTCCCAACCCGGACCATTAAAAAGGATTTAACGAGCCTGCATCTGGTTAGAATTGGTACTTCAGGGTCCCTTCAGGCCGATATTCCGGTAGATAATTTTGTGTGTTCAACCTTCGGCCTTGGGCTGGATGGACTGCTAAACTTCTATAAACTCATAAATGATGATGAGGAAGATCAGTTGGTTCAGGCCTTTCGAAAGCACTATCCCAGCCATGGAATCTTGCCTCAGTCTTATATTTCGCGGGCTTCCGGTAAGCTAGTCGATCTGCTTTCTCCTGGAATGTTCAAAGGAATTACTGCCTCTTGTTCCGGATTTTACGCTCCTCAGATGCGTCAATTGCGCCTGGAACCATCCAGAATGGATATGATCGATAAGTTGCATTCATTTAATTATGGTGAACACCGCATTACCAATTTTGAAATGGAAACCGGTGCTATGTATGGTCTGGCAAGCTTACTCGGTCACCATTGTTGTTCGGTGAACGTTATCGTGGCCAATCGTATTGCTCAACAATATTCAAAAGATGCTGAAGGGGCAATGCATAAACTGATTCAGACTGTCCTTGATCGGTTAGCTACTTTGTAAGATTTTAAGATTTTTTGGAGGACTTGGAGTTGTACTTCTCGTCTTGGCATATGTTGTATGATGCTTGATTTCATGTTGGATTTCATGTAAGGTCGTTATCGTTTTTAGATAAGTCTAACCGTAACTTGGAATGTTTTATGGTGAAGGGTACATGAATCTTAACATGACCCCATCATGAAAACGATTAAAAAATTATTCGTGCTGCTTCTATGTATGTACGTGAATTCTTCTTCCGCTGTTGTTTATTACAGTAAAACAAACGGAGGAAACTGGAATGATAATAATTCCTGGTCGACTACAGGTTATGGACAAGCGACCAATACAGGTACATTCCCGAAATCCGGTGATTATGCATACATCGGTGATGGCTATACGATAAATGTGAATGTAGCCTGTACAACCAGTTATCTGATCATTGGACAAGGCTCTTCCGGGAGCGTAGATTATTCGGATGCCGGGAATTACTCCCTTGTGGTGATAAATAATCTGACGATTTCCACGGGTGCTTCGTTACGATATGCAGGAAATAATAGTCGAACACATACGCTGCAGATCGGAAATAATCTGAGTTGCAGTGGCACTTTGGATTTATACTCCGATGCCAATGATGTGGTGAATCTGACTTTCTACCGATCGGCCAATACTGTTATCACCGGAAACGGCACCTATGAATTAAATACCGTAACAATTCAGAAAAGTACAGCCACTTCCTATTATGTTGAAGTGCAAAGTACAAGTTTTGAATCCGGTATCCGCGATCTGGTTTTAACCTATGGTACATTCTATCATAACAATTCAAGCACCTATAATGTAAATAGCAGCGCAGGTAGCGGATTTACTATTCCGGCTGATGGAGTAGTAAAAGTAAATGCAGGTGTTTTACATTTATCTCCTTCGCATGACGATTGTATATTGAATGGCTCCTTAACAGTACTTGGAGGTACACTTCGAGTTGGGTCTTCGGCAGGAAATGGCGGACTCCGATATGAGAAACCCGGATCATTTACTCCACGACTGGACATACAAGGCGGAACGATGGAAGTTTATGGAGGACTCACTTATAAAGCTGGAGCATCTTCTTCGCCATTTATTTTTTCAATTGGTGGTGGTACACTTAAATTGAATGGAGGTTCTACCGGATTTAATTCAACCATCTTTCATGTGAATGATGTTTCGGGAAGTTCATGTACCATTACAGATGGTTTTATCATCATTGAAAAACCAAACACCACAGGAACTACCGTCAGTGATATGGTTATATGCGGAAGTATGGGTTCTGTAACAACCACAGGAGGTACCTTGCAATTTGGCGGTGAGTCAAGTGGTGCCGGACTCGCATACACGTTTACTCCGGTATCGAATGTAACGCTTCCGAATATCTACCTGACCGGTCCTGTCGGCAACACAGCAACACTTGCTCCTTCAGCTTCCTCTACAGCCAACATAAAGGCCATTAGTTTGCACGTGGATGTGGATATGACGTTTGATATCCGATCAGTTAGTGGTACTACAGGAGATAACAGAACAATTACACTTATAGGAAACTTTGATGGAATAAATTCAATTCTTTGTGATG
>JBIIRF010000082.1:0-8039 GCA_044341715.1 Bacteroidia bacterium
GGTAAAGATGACCATCATCAGAATGATAACAATAAACATGGTCATTACATTCTTGGTGATAGAAATATCCGTTGTACCGGCTGTTAACTCTTCATTGATAGTTGCACCGTGCGCATCTACTTCTCCGGTTTCATTTACGGCTACTACTTTGCCTTCATGCAGCATGTAACCGGCATAAGTTTTATGACCATGCTCAAAACGTGCACTGGAGAATACGCTGAGTCCGCGGTTCGCATTGTACAAAATCACCGGCAATGGAATTTCGGTATGCCCCCATAAATGCCATCCATGAGCATCGGCCACGTGTTCCATGATTATTTTACCGGCATTCAGCTTTTCTTCGCCATGTCCGGCAGCAGCAGTATGCCCCTCAACAGCGTGTGCATCAGCACCATGCGCATCGTGGGTTGCCGCAGCTTCGGTCGAATGTGACTCCGTTGCAGGTAATTGATTATGGGTACTGTCCTGCGCACCATTGATCGAATAGATCAGGGTAAAGGCCAAAAAGGTCAGGACTGTGAGTAGAGCTAAACGTTTGTTTTTCAACATGATAGGCGCACCTATAGGTTATTGAGAGCGCAAAGGTACATAAAAAGCGAATATGCATAACAGAGGCGGAAAAATTCGGGCACATCTATCGGCGTAGATCATTGGCTTTCGGCTCATTAAACACTTCGTTTGACATAAAATCACTTCGCCAACAGCGGTTTTTTTTATTCTTACAGGCTTATCTGTTTCTTCCGAATATCTGACTATCAAACAAATACAAAGGTTTTTACCATTATCTCAATACGCTGAGATAATTATTTCATTGGGCTGAGATAAAAAATCTGTGGCCATTTTGTTGCCGTTTAATTCCAGGTGATATGGCTTACTTTGGCAAGAAATTGATCCTAAAAAAGCAAGAGGCCATCTTTTTGTGACAGCCTCTTTGTTTGTTTTTGTTGGATTTTTCACCTCCCCATCTCATTCGCCAACACGGCCCGCTGGATACGGATGAGTCCATGTAATGCTTCCTTGGTTCTTACTTCACGGGCGTCAAAAATCGTGGAGGAAATGGAGGTGGTCGCGTTACGTTTGTTGTACTCGTTGATCATAGCTTGGAGTGCTTCCCAGTTTTGGGCTGCATCCGGTGTTTCATCAATGTAATGGTCGACGCGGGTATCTCCTAGAGTGAGGCCTTGCGCTTCGAAGTCATCTCCGATTGAATTCACACCGGTTTCGAGATGCACCACGTATTGTTTGATGTCGGCACAGAGGTTGTAAATTTTCCCTGCGGCAGGATCTTTCCAGACTTGTGCCGTGGGTGCCGAATGTTTGATCAGTTGGAATTCTTTGTTGAGCAGCTGTTCATCCTGTACGTAGTTCTTTGTGTCGACTACAGCCATGGCGCGCGAACTATGCGGAGCTCGAATGAGTGTCAGAATTAATCCACAACCGGTGAGCATTAACATTCCGGATACAGCCGTGTTCGTTTTTGTTTCGGGTTTCCTTAATCCATTGTAGAAATAGAATGGAAGGAATACAAACAGCAGATTCATCAATGCCACCATCGACAACATATTTGCTCCGGGCCAGAACATCACTTTGAAGAGGATACCGAGCGTCATGGTGATGGCAGAGAACACCGCCAGTACCACCAGCAGTTTATCCGTGCGTTCCGTTTTTTCTTTCAGCTTCAACACCATCATCAATGGAAGGAAGAGAAAACTGAACAAGGCAATACCCAATACCATCAGTACTGCTGCACCGGGCATGTGCAGAAACTTCAATATTAATCCGAGTGAGAGCATCGACACAGAAGTGATACCACTCACAAGCATTGTTTTTTTCATAGCGTAGTAATGTTTAAATTGCAGGAGATAGTTGGCTTCTTCTTCAATTTCACCGAGTTCTTTTTTATAAAACCGGGTGATCGTTTTCAGATAGAAGTGCTCGAAGTCTCCGTTTTCTTCGAGTTCCTGCTCGATAATGCAACAAATATGATCCAGGAGGTTTAACTGCAGGTCCTCCAGCTCGATGCCATTACGTCTAATGTCGTCGAGGATGAACGTTATTTGCTGATCGCTGAGCTGGTACATTTATGCGATATCGGTTTTGATATCCAGCAGAAATTTCATGGTGTTGAGGAAGTCGGCGAATTCGTTGATCTTCTCTTCTGATTTCGCTTTTCCTTGCTTGCTTAACGTATAATACTTCCGCACCCGTTTGCCGATGTATTCGGTTTCGGTGGTGAGAATTCCTTCCGCTTCCAGTGCATGAAGAGTCGGGTACAGTGCTCCTTCCGTTAGTTGAATTTTACCGGCGGTCAGCTCCTTTACCCGTTGTGTTATCTCATACCCATACATTCTGCCATTATCATTGAGCAATTTCATGATGATGGTTTTGAGGGTCCCTTTTATTAATTCTGAAGAATAAATCATGGTTTATCGAATTACCTAACGCAAATATACATTGGTTTCTTATGTATTGCAAATTTATGTATTGAATATTCGCACATGTGTTTGTTTTTCAATGATTTAAAATATGGGTGGATTGAAAATCTGAATTCAAAATGGAGAAATTGACTAATAAAATAGCGGCCAGTTGTCCAAAGTACACCCTGACTTCAATCATTCTGAACGATGTATTTGATCGCAGGAATCCGCGGAGATGTTGTCTATACTTACACTGAAATGAAAAATAAAATGAAGTTTACGGGTTATCTGGTAGTTGTTGCGGGAATCGTGCTTTCAATGAGTTCTCCACTTAAAGCACAGAATACTACACCGGAATTAAAAAGGAACGCGCTCTATTTTGAATTATTCGGACAGGGCGTTTTATATTCTTTCAATTATGATTACCGGATCAGTCCCGATTTTTCAGTACGTGCAGGATTCACTTCCTGGGGAGTTGGTTTTTTGGCTGGACGTTTTCAATTCACCGGCTTTCCATTAATGATAAATCATTTGAGTGGTACAAATAAAGGACACTTTGAAGCGGGTATTGGGTTGATGCCTGTTGTACTCAAATTTCAGGGTGGAGCAGATAGTCCGTTCTATGCCAGTGACGGAGATGGTACTATCATGAGCATCATCGGCACCGGAACATTGGGTTACCGTTACCAACCGCCACAGGGAGGATTCGTTTTTCGTGTTGGGATTACTCCGATGGTTGGGCAAAGGCTGATTTTAATTGGTGGTATTTCAGCGGGAATTGCTTTCTAGATATAAACGCAAGATTGAATTTACCGGGTTTTGAATTAAACCTATGTCCATAAAATTCAATTCTCCTTCATACGTCTACTTTTGTGAATTCTTCATTTCAGCTTATCCTGATATCTTCAACGAATCAAGAACTGTTTGAATTAAATTGGTTCCGTTCATTTATGCTCCTCGCCTTCTCTCTCCTCGCCCTGCCCGCTGGCATCTTCCTCTTCATGAAAACGTCCCGTTTCGGAAAACCTGCTTCGGGTACCCGACTGGAACGGATCAAACAGTCGCCGAATTATACTGGCAATCAGTTTGTGAATCAAAGTCCTACTCCCAACTTTGCAGAGGGAGTGACGATGCCAATGGTGCTGAAGTCGTTTTTCTTTGAAGGAAGTCCGAACGGAAAACCGAAACAACCGATTCCTTCGCATAAAACAGATCTTACCAAAATCGCCGACGATTCCTTCGTTTGGTTTGGACATTCCTCGTACCTGTTACGTACAAGCAATAAAAATATTCTGGTCGATCCGGTCTTTAGCGGTAATGCGTCACCGTTATCCTTTACTACAAAAGCATTTCCCGGTTCCAATGTGTATGGTGTTGCGGATATGCCTGCAATCGATTACCTGATCATCACGCACGATCATTGGGATCATCTCGATTATCGTACCGTGATGGCATTGGATAAAAAAGTAAAACATATCATCACCGGACTCGGCACCGGATCCCATCTCGAACATTGGGGAATCTCTCCGTCAAAAATAACTGAACTCGATTGGTGGGAATCATTCACAGGTGAAGATGGATTCCGCTTTACCGCCACTCCCGCACGACATTTTTCCGGTAGAGGATTTAAAAGGAATCAACATCTATGGATTTCACTAGTATTGGAAACGGGTACAAAGAAAATCTATCTCGGAGGCGACTCAGGTTATGATTCTCATTTTAAAACAATCGGTAAAAAATTCGGCAGCTTCGATCTCGCCATCCTCGAGTGCGGACAATATCATCCCTACTGGAAATACATCCATATGTTACCCGAAGAAACCGCACAGGCAGCAGATGATCTGAACGCAGAAAAATTTATTCCTGTGCATTGGGGGAAATTCCGTTTGTCGCTGCATGATTGGGATGAGCCGGTATCGATAATTTCAAAACAACAAATGGCAGCGAAATTAATCACACCTGAAATAGGTAAAGCTATTAATCCCGAAATCCCGAATGAAAGTATACAATGGTGGACAAAATTTCAATAATCAATATAAGATTTAACGCCCTCTCCTTCCCGTATTCTTTCCCCGCTGACTTCCTCCGCGATGGTTATCTCTTTTTGCAGAATTGCCGGATGTACCTTTGTTAAACGTACGTTGTCCACCAGGATGATTTCCTGAACTACTGTGTGGTTTTTTTGCACCAACAGTTTTTTTCCCGGATGCCGCCTTTCTCTCTGCTTCTTTTCGAACAGCCCGTTCATCTTCAGAGGAAGAATTGGCGATCATCTTTTGAATACCGGCCATCTCCTCTTCAGTAAGATCCCGCCATTCACCTATTGGAATTCCTTTCAGGGTGATGTTCATGATGCGGATACGCTCCAGTTTTGTCACATTGTATCCAAAGTACTCGCACATGCGTCGGATTTGACGATTTAATCCCTGCACCAGCGTAATCCGAAAAACCTGGGCATCTTCTTTCACGACTTTACACTTCTTCGTAGTAGCACCTAAAATCGGAACACCATTGGCTAAACGAAATATAACTTCATCGGTGAGTGGCTTATTTACTGTTACTATGTATTCTTTTTCATGCTGATTTCCTGCGCGTAAAATTTTATTCACCAGATCACCGCGGTTCGTCAGAAAAATCAATCCCTGTGAATCTTTGTCTAAACGTCCGATCGGAAAAATACGTGAGCTGTGATTCACAAACGAAACGATATTATCACGAACACCTGCCTCGGTTGTAGAAGTAACGCCGACAGGTTTATTCAACGCAATGAACACCATATCCTCCTCCGCCAGCGGCTCCAGCTCATGGCCATTGATGCGGACCTTATCTCCCGGAAAAACCTGATCGCTTACAATAGCACGCTTCCCATTGATGAAAACATGTCCCTCCGCTACATAGCGATCTGCTTCACGACGTGAATACAATCCACTCTCGCTGATGAATTTATTTAACCGCATTCCGCCTTCTTTCTGCATGCTGAAATATTTCCCGAAAGATAGAGAATTGTGTCGTTCAACCTGTTGAAGATAACGTGTTCCCAATTCGAACCATTGAATTTATTGGCTAAGAACCAATTGATTAAAGAAAATAATTTACTTTTACTTGCATATACAAATATAATTGCCGTACCTTTGCTCCCGCATGAAAAGCTGTGAAAGCGCCTTCAGTAAATGTTTGTACTTCTCTTCGCAGGCACTCGCCCGAAAAGTGGAGAAGCTGGCTATTGAAAGCTGGAAACCGACGGGCTTATCTCCCAGTCATGCCTATTTATTGATTCTTGTTCTTCGTGAACCCGGACTCCAACCTACCACTGTCGGAGAACAACTTCAACTTACGCCTTCTACCATCACAAGACTCGTTGAAAAACTGGAAGAAAAAAAACTTGTGATTCGCACCAACGAAGGAAAAATTACGAATATCTATCCTACCCCGAAAGGAAAAGCGATGCAGGAAGAATTAAATGCCTGCCTCAAAAATTTCTATGAATCTTATTCGACTATACTAGGGAAAGAAAACAGTGCTCGAATGGTGACAGATATGAATATCCTCACCGATAAACTCTGATTTTTTTTGCCATATCATTTGCATATACAAATATTATAAATTTATCACTATACCATTAAATAAATAAAAATGAAAAAGATCATCACCATCATCGGCGCTACCGGAAGAGTAGGTAGCAAAACAGTACAATTACTTTCTGACAAAGGATATACCTTACGTCTGGTTGCGCGTCATGCAGAAAAACTGGAAGCATTCAGTGGATTACCGGGCGTTGAAATTCACGTTGGCTCTGCGAAAGATGCAGGATTCCTTGCAGGTGTTATGAAAGGATCGGATGTTGTTTTTACAATGACTCCGGCGGATTTCTCCATTGCTAATGTACCGGCACATCAGGATGAATTGGGTAATGCTACCATCGAAGCTATCAAGCAAAGCGGAGTGAAGAAGGTGCTCAACCTCTCTTCAGTAGGTGGTCATACAGAGGAGAAAACGGGTATCGTTGCAGGATTGGCACGTCAGGAACAACGTTTAAACAACCTGGAAGGAGTAGATGTATTGCATCTTCGTCCGAGTTACTTCATGGAAAATCTGCTTGGGAACATTGGCATGATAAAGAGCATGAATATTAATGGTTCTGCCATTGCCGGTGATCGTGCATTCCCTGTTATAGCCACTGTAGATATCGCTCAGACAGCTGCAGCAAAACTCGAAGCCTCTGACTGGAAAGGAAAATCGGTTTTACCACTTCTCGGACCAAAAGACTATACGATGAATGAAATTACTACAGCCATCGCTAACGTTATCGAACAGCCGAACTTGCCATATATTCAATTCCCATATGATCAGGCAAGAGAAGGAATGAAACAAGCCGGAATGAATGATAGTTTTGTAGAAGGATATATTGGTCTCAGCGAAGGTATCAACGAAGGAGTATTCAATCTTGAAAAACGTGATGCACATTCCACTACTCCAACAACCATTGAAGACTTCGCACAATCGGTATTCAAACCGGTTTTCAACTCTGCAAACTAATAATCACTTTTAAAATATTACAACATGAAAATAGGAATCTTAGGTACCGGAATGGTAGGACAGGCTATCGCTACAAAAATGATTCAGCTCGGTCATACAGTTAAGATGGGCTCAAGAAGCGGAAAGCATGAAAAAGCAGAAGCCTGGATTGCAGCAAATGGTGAGTCTGCTTCACAAGGCACCTTTGCAGAAACTGCTTCTTTTGGTGAGATTATCTTTAACTGCACAAAAGGCGAAATCACACTGGAAGTAATCAAGCAAGCAGGCGCGGAGAATTTAAAAGGGAAAATTCTGGCAGATGTCACCAATCCACTCGACTTCAGCAAAGGAATGCCACCAACACTGCTCATCGTAAACGATAACTCGCTTGGAGAAGAAATTCAAAAAGCGCTTCCGGATACACATGTTGTGAAAACACTCAACACGATGACCGCACCCGTGATGGTAAATCCATCGCTGGTTAATGGTGGAGATCACAGTGTATTTCTCAGCGGAAACAGTCAGGAAGCCAAAGCGAAAGTTGGGGCACTTCTGCAGGAAATCGGCTGGAAGGAAAACAACATCATTGATCTCGGAGATATCAGCACAGCAAGAGGAAGTGAGCAATTGCTTCCAATCTGGGTGAGATTATATGCCGCAATGGGAAGTCCGATGTTTCAGTTTAAAATTGTGAAATAGCTATACCGGCAATTCATTTTAACACCTCAATCATTATCTCTTCGGAGAAGCAATGATTGAGGTGTTTTTATTTTCTTTCCACCTGATCAAACCGGCACCTGAATACGCACCAACGTGCCATTTTTATTCTCAAAATCAACTGTACCCTGGAGGTCCTTAATTCTTCGCTCCATATTTTTGAGTCCATTCCCAAATCGATTATTCCCCGACTCCGAGAATCCAATGCCATCATCAGCAATGATAACGGAAAACCGGTCCTGCGAATAATCCATCGTGATATTTACTGAAGTTGCTTTTGCATGCTTTACAATATTGTGCAATACTTCCTTTACTACTAAAAACAAATTACGTTTCACCGGACCGCTTATTAAAACATCCGGAATATGCTCCGGAATTTCAAATTGCAGA
>JBIIRF010000084.1:0-8007 GCA_044341715.1 Bacteroidia bacterium
CTGGCAAAGTTCATTGAGGCGGATACTTTCTGGACGGCCAATGCTGAACAGATCTATGTTAATGAACAACAGGAGCTCGAATTGATCCCACGATTTGGCGATCACCGGATCCTGGTGGGTGATACTACAGCGATGGCTGACAAGTTCAAACGCCTGATGGTTTTTTACCGTGATGGCCTCAACAAGACAGGCTGGAATAATTATAATCTGATCAACCTGAAGTTCAAAGGACAGGTTGTTTGCACAAAAACGAATTAACAGATGGAGCATTCAGGGATCATCGTAGGGCTTGATATCGGAACCACAAAGATTGCCGCAATTGTTGGCAAGAGGAATGAGCATGGCAAAGTGGAAGTCATGGGCCTTGGTCGTTCCGAATCGTTGGGAGTGATGCGTGGCATGGTGGCCAATATCGAGAAGACTGTTGCTTCCATCAAGGAGGCAGTAGCAGAGGCGGAAGCTAAGTCGGGTGTGGAAATTAGTGATGTTCATGTGGGCATTGCAGGTCAGCACATCAAAAGCATGCAGCACCGTGGTATGATCACCCGTACCAATATCAACGATGAAATCAGTCGCAAGGATATTGATGCGATCATCAAAGACATGTATAAACTGGCGATGCCTCCGGGAGAAGAAATTATTCATGTGATTCCTCAGGAGTATATCGTCGACAATGAGCAGGGGATTAAAGATCCGATTGGTATGTCGGGAATTCGTCTCGAAGCGAATTGTCATATCATCACCGGTTTGATCACTGCTGCGAATAATATCCAGAAATGTGTGACCAAGGCCGGACTTAAAACCGTCGATATTATCCTTGAGCCACTCGCATCTGCAGAGGCTGTACTCACCGAAGAGGAGAAGGAAGCAGGTGTAGTGTTGGTGGATATTGGTGGTGGTACAACGGATATCGCGATTTTTCAGGATGGAATCATTCGTCATACTGCGGTAATTCCTTTTGGCGGAAATGTGATCACGGAAGATATCAAGGAAGGTTGTTCGATCATTCGCAATCAGGCGGAATTGCTGAAAACGCGTTTCGGTTCTGCATTGGCGAAACAGATGAAGGACAATGAAATTGTTTCGATTCCCGGATTGCGCGGTCGCGAACCAAAGGAGATCTCTGTGAAAAATCTGGCGTCGATTATTCAGGCGCGGATGGAGGAGATCATCGAGAGTGTTTACTATGAAATCAAGAGTTCCGGCTTTGAGAAGAAACTCATTGCAGGAATCGTAATCACCGGTGGTGGATCACAGTTGAAACACGTGACACAACTGGTGGAATATATAACGGGAATGGATACCCGCATTGGATATCCGAATGAACATCTCGGAAAAGGAATGGAAGAAGTGAAGAGTCCGATGTACGCTACAGGTGTTGGTCTGGTGATCAAAGGCCTGCAGGAACTCGAACGCGAACGGAAAAACATGGGAGCAACTACAACTGCTCCAACCCCAACAGAACCACAAAAACCGGCAGGAAATCCCTGGTGGAAAAATCTTTTCAACTCTGAAATTCTCGGAGACGATAAAGACGATAAACTATAACCTTACCTCAGAAAAAAAATAATCACCATAACCATGAACCAGCAAGAATTTCCCAATCAGAAACCTTCGTTGATCCCGTTTGATATGGACAAGGAGCAGCCTTCGATCATTAAAGTGATCGGTGTAGGCGGTGGCGGCAGCAATGCAGTAAATCATATGTTTCGTCAGGGCATCAAAGGTGTCGACTTTATCGTTTGTAACACCGATGCGAAAGCCCTCGCGATCAGTCCCGTTCCTACACGTATTCAATTAGGCCCGGGTCTCACGCAGGGAATGGGTGCAGGCGCAATTCCTGAAGTTGGAAAACGTGCCGTAATCGAAAATGTAGATGAATTGAAAGGTATCCTTTCTGATAATACACGTATGGCTTTTGTTACTGCCGGAATGGGTGGTGGTACAGGAACAGGTGCAGCGCCGATCATTGCAGGAATTGCAAAAGAACTGGGCATCCTCACCGTAGGTATTGTTACTGTTCCGTTTGCTTTTGAAGGAAGAAAGCGTAAGTTACAGGCAGAGGCAGGTATCGAAGAGATGAAGAAAAGTGTGGATGCATTGCTGATTATCTGCAATGATAAACTCCGCGAAATTCACGGTAACCTCAACCTTACTGTGGCTTTTGGTCATGCAGATGATGTACTGACAGTGGCTGCGAAGAGCATTGCTGAAATTATCACCAATACGATGCATATCAGTACTGACTTTGCGGATATCCAGACCGTTATGAAGGACAGTGGTGTGGCAATCATGGGTTCTGCTACGGCAGAAGGTGATGGTCGTGCCGTGCGTGCTGCTGAAGCGGCATTGGATTCCCCATTGCTGAATGATAATGTAATTGAAGGTGCGAGTTATATCCTGTTGAATATTACCAGCGGAAATTCAGAAGTGACAATGGATGAAGTAGGTGATATCAATGAGTTTATTCAGTCGCAGGCCGGACAAACTGCCGATATCATTATGGGTATTGGTAAGGATGAAACACTGGGCGATAAAGTAGCGGTGACTGTCATTGCTACGGGTTTCAAAACTGGTGAGCAGAAACAAGCTATCAGCAGTGTGCCTGAGAAAATTGTTTACTCGTTGAATCCTGAGCCTGTAAAGACAACTGTTGCTGAAGTAAAAACTCCTGTTGCTCCTGCTGCTCCTGAAATGAAGGAAGAAGTAAAGCCGGAAGCCCCTGCTGAGCCATTTGTTTTTATCCGCAATGAAGAGGTAAGCTATCAGCGCCCTGAAATCACATCTGAGTTAAATAATTTTGAGGAAGAAGTTTCAAATTCAAGCAACGAGAGTGGAGTATTTGAACTCGAGTTTCCGGTTGAAGAGGAAATGACTTTGATTGTGACTCCACAACAAGAGCCGGTACAACAAACACCGGTGATGGAAGAAGAGAAAGAGGAGACTATTCGCTATGAACTTCCTACACCTTCTTATGGTCAGGGGAATGCGAGTCAGTCGCAGCCAATGACTCCGGAGGAAGAGATGTACCGCAATTCCCGCGAGCGTATCATGCGTTTGCGTGAAGTGAGCCTTCGTCTGAATTCTCCGTCGGGTGTGGCAGATATGGAAAAAGAGCCTGCTTACAAACGTCGTAATATCAAATTGGAAAATACGCCGGCTTCAGGTGATAGCAATGTGTCACGTTATACATTGGCAATGGATGAATCTCAGAATAAACCGGAGATCCGTTCTAATAATACATTCCTTCACGATCGCGTAGATTAATTAATAGCCATGAGTCTCGAACAACAAATAATGGCCGATCTCAAAGCGGCAATGCTGGCAAAGAATGAAGCAGGTTTGCGTGCGATCCGCGCGATTAAATCGGCAATTCTTTTAGCTAAAACCAGCGGCGGTGGCGAATTGAAACCGGAGGACGAAGTGAAGATGCTGCAGAAATTAGTGAAGCAGCGTCAGGAGTCAATTGAGATCTATAAAACGCAGAACAGAGATGATCTTGCGAAGCCTGAAATGGAAGAAGTAGAAATCATTTCAAAATATTTACCTGCCATGATGAGTGAAGAAGAGGTGCGTGAAGCGGTGAAAGCGGCTATCAACAGTACCGGTGCTTCTTCGCCTGCTGAAATGGGTAAGGTGATGGGAGTAGTGACCAAACAACTTGCCGGTAAAGCAGATAATAAGTTGGTATCGGCATTAGTGAAAGAATTGTTGAGTCAGTAATTGTTTTCATCTGTAATTATAAAGAGCCCGGACCTGTAAGTCCGGGTTTATTATTTTTATTTTCCCGTAACTGTAACCTTATAATTCCTGTTGCGTATATACATAGTTATGCAGGCTTGTTTTTTACCTGTTTTCGGGTGTTTTCAGGGCTTTTCTGCCATGTTTATGGTTCCTTTTTTCAGAGTAGAATTCGGATTTTTTCCGAAACCAATCATGTAAGATTTACGTAAGAAAAGGTGCAAAAAGTGTCACACGGCAATAAAACCTGATTGAGAATGTTGCGAAATGTTAATGTGATGAGGACAGCGGGATTATTCCTGCTCCTTTTAACCGGTCTTGGCCGGACAGTGAGTGCGCAAGCTCCTGTTGCCGGTATCGATGCGAACGATACAATTGTATGCGTAGGAAATTCAATTTCATTTACGGATATCTCTGTGCCCGGTGGTGCGGCGATTACAGGATGGAACTGGACCTTTGGTGATGGCGGCAGTAGTGTCGCGCAGAATCCGTCCTATGCGTATACTGTCGGTGGTAATTACACTGTGCAGTTGATTGTAACCGATGCACTGGGAAATAAGGATACTGCTACGCAAGCCATCTTTGTGCTGTTAGCGCAGGCGGTCAACAATACAATACGTATCTGTTCGCCGCAAACCACTACTACTATTATTGCCGTTGATCCGAATATCTCCGGCGTAAGTGGTACATGGTTCTCTGCTTCTTCAGCGGTGATTGCAAGTCCTGCTAATGATACAACACTTGTTTCGAATCTGGTTAGCGGTACCTATTTGTTCTTCTGGGTTGTTTCTGACGGAACATGTAGTGATGCGGATCAGGTGACGGTGATTGTTGATCAGCCGGTGACTGTAAATGCAGGACCCGATCAGCAGATTTGTACAACACCCGGAACTGCGACTATGGCAGCCTCAAATCCTGCTCCCGGTACCGGTGTATGGTCGACAACAAGTTCGGCAACCATTGCAAATCCCGCAAACAGAAATACTACTATCTCAAATTTAAATGCGGCCGGTACATATGTATTTGTATGGACAGTTACCAATGGTGCCTGCGTGACCCGCGATACCATGAATATCGTAGTGACGTCGCCGGTAGTTCCAAATCCGGGTCCTGATCAGAGTGTTTGTTCGAATCCGGGTACTGCTACACTGGCTGCTACAGCTCCTGCTCAGGGAACCGGTGCGTGGAGTACTTCTTCTTCAGCAGTGATCGCTTCGCCTTCAAGTAATACAAGTGCAGTAAGTGGTCTTACATCAGCAGGTACCTATACTTTTGTATGGACAATTACCAACGGAGCTTGCGTTACGCGCGATTCAATGGATATTGTGGTGACAACGCCTGTTACCGCAAATGCCGGTTCTGATATTCAGATTTGTACTTCTACTGCACAGGGAACTTTAACTGCTACTAATCCTGCTCCTGGTTCGGGAGTATGGACGGCGGTTTCTTCAGGTACTATCGTTTCTCCGAATAATCCTACAACACTCGTTACCGGTTTAAATACTGCGGGTACTTATAATTTTGTGTGGACTGTTACCAATGGTCCTTGTGTTACCAGAGATACCGTTTCTATTGTTGTGAGTGCACAAGTAATTGCTGCAGCAGGTGCTGATCAGCGATTCTGTACTACTTCTACGGCAACTGTGACAGGGAATAATCCTTCTCCTGGAACAGGAGTGTGGACAACAACCGGTTCATCAACGATCGCTACACCGAATGCTTCTACTTCAGCAATAAGTAATCTGGCGTATGGTCAGAACGTTTTTGTATATACTATTACAGTTGGTGCCTGCGTATCCAGAGATACCATCGTGATCATTCGTGATTCACTGGTGACGGCAAATGCAGGCCCTGATCAGAATATTTGCGAGTCTCAGACTTCTATTACCATGGCCGGAAATAATCCTGCTCCTGGTACCGGACTCTGGACAAAATTAAACGGCGGTACTATTACTACGCCTTCCAGTCCTACAACAACTATTACTGCATTAACACCGGGTACGCACGATTTTGTGTGGACAGTAACCAACGGCACCTGCGTATCGAGAGATACAATGCGCGTAGTGGTGAGTATTCAGATTCCATCCAATGCAGGTCTCGATCAGCAGATTTGTCAGGGTGGTACTGCAGTTTTATCAGGAAATAACCCGATTCCTGCTACCGGTTTGTGGACAACCACTTCATCGGCAGTGATCGCTTCGCCTTCGAGTCCGACGACTAACGTTAGCGGCTTTACGAACGCGGGTACTTATATATTTGTATGGACTGTTACCAACGGTGCCTGTGTTCTTCGTGATACAGCTCGTGTAACGGTTGATTCATTAATTGCAGCGAATGCAGGTCCCGACCAGAATCTTTGTAATGTATCCGTTGCAACGATGGCGGCGAATACTCCTGCTTCAGGAAGCGGTGCATGGACTTCTCTCGGTACTGCTGTGGTGACTACTCCTGCTAGTGCTTCGAGTGGAATTACTGCGCTTGCTTATGGAAACAATACATTTGTATGGACGATTACCAATGGTAGTTGTACCAGCAGAGATACTGTACTTATTCGTCGTGATTCATCAGTTACTGCCAATGCAGGTCCTGATCAGGCGATTTGTTCTAGTCCGGGTACAGCAGTGATGGCGGCCAATACACCTTCTTCCGGAAGCGGTGTGTGGACAACAACTTCATCTGCCGTTATCGCTAATGCTTCTTCGCCTACAACTGCCGTGAGTGGAATGTCAACAGCAGGTACTTATACCTTTGTATGGACCATCACCAACGGTGCTTGTGTAACGAGAGATACAATAAGTATTGTAGTAAGTCAGGCTGTGACAGCGAATGCGGGTCCGGATCAGATTTTATGTAACGTAACATCTGCCACCCTCGCAGGAAACAATGCTGCGCCGGGAATCGGAACATGGACAACCACTTCGTCTGCTGTTATCGTGGCAGCGAATAATCCGAATTCTGCAGTGAATAACCTTGTAGCAGGTACATATACTTTTGTTTGGACGATTGTAAATGGTGCCTGCACAAGTCGTGATACCGTTTCTATTCGCGTTGACTCACTCGTGACAGCCAATGCCGGTCCTGATCAGGGTGTCTGCGCCGGAACAACGGTGACTATGTCTGCAAATGCGCCTGGTGTAGGTAGCGGAACATGGACAGCTCTCAACGGCGGTACAATTTCCAATAGCAATTCGCCATCTACAACCATTACAGGTTTATCAATTGCCGGTACTTATTCATTTGTATGGACTATCACCAATAGCTCTTGTATATCTCGTGATACTATTACGATTACTGTGGATGCAGTGGTTGTAGCCAATGCAGGTTCTGATCAACAGCTTTGCGACGTAACATCTTCTACATTAAATGGAAACAATGCAGCACCCGGTACCGGATTATGGAGTACAACTTCTTCGGCTGTTATTGCTGTTCCTGCAAGTCCTACCTCTGCAATTTCCGGTTTGATTGCCGGTTCGTATTCCTTCGTATGGACGATTACAAACGGTGCTTGTCAAACCAGCGATACAGTAGAGGTAACCGTTGATTCACTCGATGTCGCTCTTGCAGGTCCTGATCAACAGGTTTGTCAGGGAAGTACAGTGACAATGGCAGCGAATGCATCTACCTTGGGAGTAGGTCTCTGGACAGATCTCAATGGCGGTGTGATTGCGAATCCAAATTCAGAAACAACAACCATTACCGGATTAAACAATGCCGGTACATATTCATTTGTGTGGACGATCGTAAACGGAGTTTGTATCAGCACTGATACGATTACGATCACTGTCGATTCACTTCCTGTAGCCAATGCCGGAACAGATCAACAACTCTGTAACGATGCAACGGCAACGCTTGCTGCGAATGCTCCATCACCCGGAAGCGGATTATGGTCTACGACTTCTTCGGCGGTTATTACTACACCAACCGATGAAAATTCAGGAGTGACTGGATTAGTGACTGGTAATTATCAATTTGTATGGACCATCACCAACGGTACTTGTACCAGCAGTGATACCGTAGAAATATTTATCGATTCACTCGAAGCAGCGCTTGCCGGACCTGATCAGCAGGTTTGTCAGGGAAGTACGGTGACAATGGCAGCGAATGCATCTACGTTGGGAGTAGGTCTCTGGACAGATCTCAACGGTGGTGTGATTGCGAATCCAAATTCAGAAACAACAACCATTACCGGATTAAACAATGCCGGTACATATTCATTTGTGTGGACGATCGTAAACGGAGTTTGTATCAGCACTGATACGATTACGA
>JBIIRF010000086.1:0-7884 GCA_044341715.1 Bacteroidia bacterium
TCGGAAGAATGGGAAGCAATGCCTGGTTTCCCGGAGCTAACGACAATGCATCCGGAATCGCCATGCTTTTGAATCTCGCGAAATATTATGCACAACATCCTCCGGAATATTCAATTGCCTTTGTAGCATTTGCAGGAGAAGAAGCCGGACTAATCGGATCCATGTACTATACAGAGAATCCACTAGTACCACTCAACTCCATAAAATTCCTCCTCAACCTCGACTTACTAGGCACCGGCGACGAAGGTATGATGGTAGTAAACGCAACCGAGTATCCACAGCACTTCACCAGACTCGACAGTATCAACACGAGCCAACAACTACTGCCAAAAATCGGACAACGTGGAAAAGCCGCCAACAGCGATCATTACTTCTTCACCGAAAAAGGAGTCCCTGCATTTTTCTGCTATACACTTGGAGGAATAAGCGCATACCATGATATTTACGATATAGAAAAAACGCTACCGCTTACACGGTTTAAAGAAGTATTTCAACTGTTCACCGGATTTCTGGACACCACCAAATAAGAAAGAGGCCGACTCCATATTCAGAGCCAGCCTCTTTGCTGTGTATTTTTTAATTATATCAATTAATCATTTTCGGTAAGGCGTAACTGATAGCATTGATCATCTGCCCAGACGGTCACCATATACGTACCGGCACTCAATCCATTATTCTTTGCTGAGAAAGGCATAGTATACTGACCGGCATCCTGCAATCCCTGCTGATACCTTTTCACCATTTTACCTGTTGCATCCATCACCTCCACTGTAATCATAGAAGGACGAGTCAACATATAGCGGATAGTAGTAGCATCGCGGTAAGGATTTGGATACGCCTCCACCACAACGGCGCCATTCTCCTTGATGATACAAGCCACCACACGGGTAATTGTAAACTGACCATCATAATCAACCTGACGCAAACGGTAGTAGTAGATTTTATTTACCTGAACATCCTCATCCAGGAACTTATAATTTTTCAGCACATTTGTAGTACCATTTCCTTCCACCCAACCGATCGTTGAGAAATGATCTGGATCCATAGCACGTTGTACTTCGAAGCCTTTATTATTCACCTCACTTGCAGTAGACCATGCACATTCAATTGCATTTCCTTTCGCCTCCGCGCTAAATGCCAGAAGACTAACGGGTAATGCAGATGAACCTTGCGCAGTACCAAAACCAACTGCTGTTCCTGCAGTAAACGACTGACTAATACCCGAACGAAGTACTGCAGTAACGGGAGGAGAAATACAAGAACCGGTAGTCATAGCAGGAATCGCCCAGGAACCGCCAACCTGACGCATTACAGTAAACGCAGATGAAGCATTTGTATAAGATCGATTATAAAGTGTCATGTGCATATCTGCAGTACCTGAGCCCTGTGGTACAATTGTCCATGAACCATTATCTAATGCACCTATATTGTAGGTTACAGCACATGAAGGATCAGCACCCATAGCCAGAGGAGCACCTGAGGACCAAGGAGTAAAATGAACCCGAAGCGATGCAATTGATGGACCATTTCCATTGTAGGTAGAAATATTCATTCTTTGATAGCCACCTGTAGCATGTCCTACCGGGAAATCAAGTATACGTGGTTGAGTAGAAGAGCTCGGTAAAGAACGACGAAGATATCCTTGCACAAAACTCGAAGTATTTCCAGAGCTAACGGCAGCAGAAGCATTGTTCAACACATCCACTTCATATGTAGAAGTAATGATTTTACCAGTAGTAAGCGTCAATGAACCGGTTGAACTGATATTCATATCTGAAGCCAAAGAAACACCTGCACCAGAGTTTACCATCACCACATTTTCGAGGTTACCTATATTATTATACGTTTGAGAACCCGAACCGAAGAACTCAATGATTCCACCAGAACCCGGAGTATATGTACCACCAAGAGAGTTATTAAAGTTTCCAGCCAGACGTACAGTTTTACCATTTGCATTAAAAGAGCTGGTAGCAGCACCAAAAGTGAGGTCACCAGAAATATCCATATCGTTATTCAATGTAGCGACTCCAGAAACCTTAGTTACTGTAATATTTACAACATCACTGGTATTAGCAAGGTTACCACTCATCGTCTGATTTCCAGTACCACTTAAAACAATGGTAGAATTCGGACGAGCATTCAGTGTACCATCATTCGAGAAATTTCCACAAACATTCAAACTACGATTTGAATTAATTGTCAATTGAGCACCTGCTTCAATATTCAACGAATTCACATTCGCACCAACAGCAGAGATCACCGGCTGATTAGCAGAAGAAGCCAGAATCACCGCAGAACGAGTACAGCTTGGAATTGCGCAACCGCCCCAGTTAGCCGACTTAAACCAATCGGTATCAGTAGAACCTGTCCAGTAAACAGTATCAGGAGAGGTCAGATAATTCACAGGAGAAGTAGTTCTGAAGATCAAAGTAAATCCGGATAAACTATTCGAGTAGTTAGAAATGATCAAGACATATTTTTCACCCGACAACACCGGCATTTTACTCACATAAGAATTCGAAAATCCTGGATAAGCTGCAGGCACAGTACCATCTGTAGCACCATAACAACCGGTAACCCCCAGGTAACTGTAATCACAACGAACAGGAGGTGCATCTGCTAAAATACCCGAACAGGAAGTTGCACCTGTACCCTGCACTTTATACAAAGCAAAATCATAATCTGTACAGGACGTACTTGGAGCACCCAGCCAGTCATTCGGAACAATGTTGAACTCGAGATCACCATTGGCGTTAATAGGAATTTCATACCAAACGGAACCACGCTCACCTGACTCAAGACAGTTTACACCAGCACCGGTAAAATCACAGAAGTTTCCGAAAGACTGAAAACCCGGATCACCCACCGGTACGGTGTCATTACAAATTGGCAATGGAACAATACACTCCTGCCCAAAAATTGTTGGCAAAGCATTATTTCCATCGATAGCCACCAAACCAAATGTACCTGTTGAAGTACCATATCCATCCGCCATGACATAATAAACAGAACCAGGCGTTAAACCGGTTAAAGCCAATTGTGACATCTGTGTAGAAGTTCCAGAACAAGCAGCAGCGTTATCATTACAATCAAGTGCAGTAAGTCCGGCACCACAAGTACCGGAAAAAACACCCAATTGTGTATTCAACAATGAACCGGGAGTAGTACGCAATGTAACTTTACCGGATGCAGGAGCGGTGAAATGGAACCAGACAGTATTTAATGTATTCGGAGTAGCCCAACATGAAGGAGCAGCAGGCTCACCGGTACTACCTGAACAGTTAATATCTCCCAATACTGTAACCCCTAATGGTAATTCAAGTGCATCACATGGCAGATCATTATCCTGACTACCACCATACGTATTAATCAAGAGATTATACTCAGCACTGGAAGGAGCTGAATAAGTATCGATGATAATATAATAAGTACCTGCAGCAGGGAAAGTAATACTAGCCGACAGCGAGCCGGAATAACCGCCACCACCGGAAGCAATACAAGTTGTACCTGCTACATCCGGACAACCATTATAAATCTGATAACCGATATTATTCGTAGATGCACCGGAGATGGTTAAGCTGATACACTCAGGACCTGTAGTAGTATAACGATAAACACGATCTTCACCCGACTCATACAATGAGCCACAGGAAGCGGTACTTGAATTAGAATAATCGTTCCCCATACAAGCCGTATTTTCACCGGTTGCCTGATAGGGTAATGATGAAATCACAATCGGAGATGCACAAGTGGATCCTGTAAAACCGGAAGCAGGCGCGGAAATGGAAATATTATAGGAATAACATCCTGCGGATGCATCTGCAATAACATAATAAGTACGTCCTGCAACTACATCACCGCAAAGCACTTTATTTCCTGCTGTACCATAAGCACTCGCAATACAGGTACTTCCTGATCCATTACAATAAGTTGCAAGAGGGCAACCTTCTACCAGGAACAATGCTGTATTATACGCTGAAGAACTTAAAAGAACTTGCACTTTACCACTGGTAGCCGGAACGAAACTGAATACTTCTTCTTCTGACGCATAATAAGAGGAGTTACCACAAGCTTCAGCATTGGCAGTTGTTACATCGTTTAATGCACCACATGTTGAACGGCCTGTTGAAGAATAAGGTAACGATGCGACATTTACCACTGTTCCTACACTACAAGAAGCAGGGGTTGTAGCAGTAATTGAAAGGCCGAACGTGAATGCTGTAGTATTTCGACGATCTACAACTACATAGTAGGTTTGACCAGCCATTGCACAGCCGGTAACAGTACGGTTATTATTTCCAAAAGAATAACCTATGCAAGTACTGACATTTCCTGCCAATGGACAACCTTCAAATACAGCCAGACTTATATTGGTTGCAGTTGCAGTAAGAGTAACTGTAAAGGTTCCTGAAGTTGCCGGCGTAAAAACGTAAACACGGTCTAGTCCGTTATCATCCTGAGTATGGCCACAACCGTTCATAGTTGCATTATTACAATCATTTACTTGACCGGAAGTACTAACACCGGTAACAGAATATGGTAATGAAGCCACATTCGTTACTCCGGTACCTAATCCGGAAGGGCAAGAAGGAGGAGTAAATGTCTTATACCGAAGTGTTCCCAACCCCGCCTGCGTTAAACAGTTATAAGCATTTAACAACACCCGGTAAGTCGCGGTGGTTACACAAACAAAATCAACTCTTGAAGCTACGCCACAAAAGTCATCACTATAGTAACCAGCAACCGGATTACCGCTATTATCAAGAATTGTAATCTGGGTATCATAAATAGTTGAACCACCATCAGCAGGACAGAACGAGAAATTATAGGTAAGCCCTGCCGTAGCAGAGAATGTATAATACGTTCCACCATTTACTGAAACAGATTGCCATGAACCGGTAGGTGTTAAACTACCTGCACTTGTACCTCCTGTACATTGCGCATTTACTATTTGTACATTGCTGAATAACACAGCAAGCACAACGAGATATTTATAGATTGATTTCATACTGGGGGATATGATTGCTGTTTTATTCTGTAGCTGTTGTTAATTTAATCTCTTCCTTAGATGCGCATGAATTCATTGCCCGCTGATGAGATGAATCTTCCTTTTCGAAAAATTCAAAATTCATTTCTCGCAGATAATTGATTACTTGGAGATAACCGGATGGATTGGCTTTAATGAAAAGCAACTTGCGACTTTCGCAAAATCCGTTAAATTCCACACCGGAAAAATTCTTGAACGCCAGTTTAAACATTGGTAAAACTTTTCCGGTTTCAAGACGTGGAACTTCCAGTACACGTTCAATAGGTGCTTTGGTAATTTCATTACCTGTTAGCAATACATTTTCTTCTTCCTGACTAAATGCCTGAATAGTAGTCATCAAAGAAATCAATAGGAATAGGGGAATGATTTTTTTCATGAGGGGTATCTTTATGTCCCACTCATACGAAAAGCTTTCTGTAAGGTTTACATTAAATTAGCTCACTCACACAACTACTTGTTTTTCAACACTTTAACAAAATGTGGTTCATCATTCACAAATACCTTTATCGTATAGATACCAGCTTCGAGCGGTTTAAATACCTCGTTCAACGGCAAGGAATAAGATCCGGTCGAAATAAGACCTGGTTGTAAGGAACCAACTTCCTGTCCGAGTGAATTTAAAAATACCACGCTTATTTCTGACACTTCCTTCAGTTCAATTTGTAAGACTGAAGCATTTGTAAGAGGGTTTGGAGAAACCAATATAGATGAATTCAGGTCATTCCGTAAACGAACATGAGCAACTTCTGATAGCGACTCCTGACCATTAAAATCAATTTGACGAAGACGGTAAAAATAATCCTGACCAGTTTCAACTTCATTGTCATCAAAGGAATAATAGACAGGCTGAACACTGGTTCCCTGACCATCTACCCAACCGATATTGGAGAAACTATTATCATTAGGATTTAACTTCTCTACTTCAAAACCACGATTATCTGTTTCTGAAGATGTCACCCACTTTAACACGACTTTATCCTGATCAGGAACAGCGGTGAAAGATAATAGCTCTACAGGAAGTGCACTTGGACCTTGAGCCGTACCAAAATCGAACATATTGTTCATGTTATTTCTGCGCACCGCATTTACAGGAGACACAACACAAGTACCATTGGCCAATGACCAACCTGTGCCGGCGCTCGACATGATGGTCCAGGCATTGGCTGCGTTTGTAAAATTGGTATTGTATAAGGTCAGGTCATAATTTCCCGAGGCAGGACTATTGCTTGCGGTGAATGTCCACTTCCCATTATTCAATGCATTGGAAGAGAAAACAACACCACAATCAGTAACGCCTAATGGCACAGGCAAGGCACCATAGGTAGAGAAGTACACACGAAGATTATCAATAGTTGTTGGTGCTCCCGGATAAGCAAAACTTATATTTGCACGCTGATAACCTTTTGAAGCCTCTCCTACCGGAAAATCATATGATCCTGTTGCATTCAGATAGCGACGCAGGAAGCCTTGAACAAAACTGGATGCATTTCCGGCAGATACTGCAGCTGGAGTTCTATTAGTCACACTAACTTCAAAGGAAGGAGTTGTAATTATCTTACCATTTGTCAGCGTCAGACTACCCGCAGACCCAAGAATCATATTACTCGCGAGTGTAATTCCTACACCCGAATGATTCGCCACCACATTATTTAAAATCCCTGAATTGAAATAGGATTGTGTTGATGCACCATTGAATTCAAGCGTACCGGTCCCGGGAGTATAAGTACCATTATTAGTAAAATTCCCTCCTACCTTGTTATACTTATTAGACATTGAAAAAGATGAAGTAGCGTTGCTGATTGTAAAATGTAACTTCACATCCATATTTTGCAATGTGTTTACCAGTCCTCCTGTTTTATTTACCACCAGTGTTCCAAACGCATTTGTTCCAGTAAGATTTCCATTGAGCGTTTGATTCACCGAAGCATTTGCAAAATAAACAACAGAAGAAGGTGCAGCCGAAAGCACACCAAAATTGGTATAGTTTTCACAAACATTCAATGCTTGTCCCGCGGGAATTGTAAGTACTGCGCCTGGATTTATCACGATCGACCTACAGTTAGCTGTTCCAACAATATTCGGCTGTAACACAATACCACCGTTGATGATTGCATCTCTTGAACAAGTCGGCACAGGACAACCGCCCCAGTTATCTTTTTTAAACCAATCTGTATCTATACCTCCCGACCAGACTGATGAATTTCCGCTCGAGCCATACTGAACAGTAGAAATATTGCTAAAGATGATATCAAAACCTGCAGTACTATTCGTAAAATTACTAACGACCAGAATATACTTTTCACCTGCTACTACTGTTAATCGATTATTAAATGCAGCACCGAAACCAGGATAGATAGCAGGAGCTGTATTATTCGTAGCACTATACAATCCGGTCACTCCTAAAAAATTATAGTTGCAGGAAACAGGAGCAGCACCTGTCGCTATTTGCGCACAGGTTACAGCACCGGCTCCAACTGTTTTCCAAATTGCAAAATCATAATCGGTCCCCAAAGTACTTGGAGCACCCGGCCAATCCTTGGGTATAATTGAGAACTCAAGAAATCCATTTGCATTAATCGGAATCTCAAACCATACCGAACCACGCTCTCCGCTCAGCAAACAATTGGAACCTCCACCCGGGAAATCGCAAATATTACCGAAGGCCTGGAATCCGGGATCACCAAAACTCATAGAAGTATCACATACAGCCAGGAAGGTACCGCAATCCTGTCCATTCGACAATGGCGGCAATACCACAGTTCCGTCTATTGCCAGCACTGAGAAAGTACCCGTCAGATTAGAATTACCATCTACCGCAATAAAATAAGTTGCACCTG
>JBIIRF010000087.1:0-7852 GCA_044341715.1 Bacteroidia bacterium
AGGGAGTCTGGAAGCGCATCAGGAATTATCAGGTACCTCGCAGGAAGAAGTGATCGTTCCTGAATCAGAGGAGGAGCTGATCCTTGATCTGAATGCAAGTGATGTCGGGGTGATTCTTTCGTCGGTGTTGCTGACTCCCGTGCAGGCGCAGGCACTTCTGAAACACCGTGAACGTTACGGACGCTTACTCGATATCGGTGAATTACAGGTGGTGGAAGGTTTTGATACGAGTACTATCCGCCGGTTGCGTCCGATGTTGCGATGCAATAGTCCGGTATTGGATGAACGCTTTCATCCCTCTGAATTACTGGCAGCAGCACGACATGAATTATTGTTTCGTGTGCGGCGGAATTTACACGATAAGGAAGGCTTTCGCAGCGATGGAAATTTTCCGTTTTATACAGGCGATGCGAATCAAATTTATCTGCGGTATAAAATGACTTCAGGTCGGTATTTCAGCGCGGGTGTGGTGATGGAGAAGGATGCCGGTGAGCGGATGTTTGCACGTTCCAATGGCGGACGAATGGATTTTTTTTCCTGGCATGTTTTTCTCCGGCCATCTGTGAAAATACGTGCATTGGCCATCGGTGATTATCAGGTGCAGTTTGGTCAGGGATTGGTAGCCTGGAATGGAATCTCCCTCGGGAAAAGTACGGAGGTGCATCAGATTTACCGGCGTGGACTCGGACTCCGTCCCTACAGCTCGGCAGGTGAATCAGGATTTAACAGAGGTGTGGCCATCTCGCTGGGGAAAAAGGTGTGGACCTATGATTTTTGGGTTTCGTACCGTAAACTGGATGCTTCGTTGTTTCCCGTTGATACTACGTTTACCTTGTTTGAAGTGAGTAGTATTCAAACGAGCGGACTTCATCGCACATACGACGAAATAGGTAACCGGGCACTTCTGGGTCAGTTTATCTCCGGTGCGCATCTTCAAAGGGAAAAGGGCAGATGGCGACATGAATTTACTACGCAGTTGACATCGTATGAAACTGCACTCTGGCCGGGTGATGATCCGTACGAACTATATGATCCGGATGGAAAACTGTTTATAGCCAACGGGATTTCGAGTCGCTTTCTGCTGCCCAATGGAAGTCTTTATGCAGAGATAGCCGCAGACAAAGAAGGCGATGTGTCGATGTTGTCAGGGATTGTTTTAATGCCCGATAAGGTTTTTACTTTGAGTCTGCAGTATCGGCGATACAGCAAAGCGTTTCAGTCGCCGGGAGCAGATGGATTGCGGGAAGGATCGCGTACGCAAAATGAACAAGGATTGTTTTGCGGAGGTGCCTGGCAGTTACATCAGCAGCTTCGACTACAGGGATATCTAGATGTATTCCGTTTCCCCTGGCTGCGATTCACCACCTCTGAACCGGTCGACGGAAAAGAATGGTTGCTGCAATTGACCTATCTGCCTTCCCGCACAACAGAGCTCTACATACGATACAGGCAAGAAGAAAAACCTACTGATCAGGTGATGGAAGGCTGGAAAATTCCCGAGAATGGTGTCCGGAAAAATCTGAGGGTGAACCTGCAATGGATGTACGGAAAAAACATGGAGTTTTCATCGCGTGGTGAATGGGTGCGACAGATACAAGGAGACCAGCGCAGTGAAGGAATCTTGTTTTACCAGGAGATCCGATACAAACCTCTTGGTAAGCCATATAGTTTTGCGGCGCGATGGTCGGTGTTTAAAACAGGAGGCTACGATGCCCGGATTTACAGCTACGAACAGGATATGGCCGGATCGTTCAGTTTACCTGCCTATTACGATGCCGGGAGCAGGTACTATTTCCTCGTCCGTTATCGCCTCAGCCGCGGCCTCGATCTCTGGATTCGCTTTGGATCAACGGTCTATCCCGATCCGGCTTTTACCGATGAAAATGGGGAGTTGCCCGAACCCAGACAGGAGCTGAAAGGGCAAATCAGGTGGCAATTCTAAGTTTTCGTAAGATTTAACCGAGATTGTGAAAAGTCTGCAGAAAACGACTATCCTTTTTCGGGTGTAAGTGTTATATTCGTACCACACAATCCCCGACAAACAAAATGAACAAACGTTTATTACTGCTGGCAGCCCTCGTACTGGTGTTGCCGGTAATGACTTTCGCCGGAAATGGCGGTAGTACTTCCTCTTACCGATTACCTGCCGGAGTAAAAGCCAGCGAAATCATGTCCCGTACTGTCGTTTTCAGAGTGAATCCGGCTTTCCGCTCACTGTGCACAGATCAGGAAATTCGTTCTGCCGCATTTACCAAAGTGATTTCCACACTTGGCGATGTGAAGGTAGAAAAGATGTTTCCACGTCATCTGCCGCCAGCTACTGCCACCAACGAGCGTGGTGAACCGCTGGTGGATCTTTCGTTGATTTACGAAATGCATTACACCGCTTCGGCTGATCTGGTGAAAACAATCAATGCGCTCCTTCGTACCGGTTTGTTCCTGTATGCAGAGCCGAAGTTTATTCCGACTACACAATACAATCCGAATGATCCGCAAACGAGTCTTCAGTATTTCCTTACGAAGATCAATGCGTATGCCGGATGGGATGTTCACAAAGGTGATACCAGCACAGTAATTGGAATTACGGATACAGGTACCGATATGGACCACCCTGATCTTGCCTCTAACATGAAACGCAACTGGGCTGACCCGATTGATGGTATCGACAATGACAACGACGGTTATACCGATAACTTCACCGGATGGGATCTTGGTGAGGCAGATAATAATCCTGCTGTTGGTGCGAATGATCACGGTTCACACGTTTCCGGTTGTGCAGATGCAGTAACCGATAACGGAACCGGAGTAGCGAGTCCCGGTTTTTATTGCAAGTATATGCCGGTGAAAATTGCAGATGGTTCCGGTGCACTGACCAAAGCCTATGAAGGTATTGTGTATGCTGCGGATGCCGGTTGTCAGATCATCAATTGCTCCTGGGGTGGATCCGGTGGAAGCTCCCTTGGACAAAACATCGTCGACTACGCAACGTTTACCAAGAACAGTCTGGTAATTGCTGCTGCTGGAAATAATAACTCCCTGCAGTTGTTTTACCCTGCTGCATACGACAATGTGTTGAGTGTGGCTTCTACAGGAAACAGCGATACAAAATCTGTGTTCTCCAATTTCGGAACTTATATTGATGTATGTGCTCCGGGTTCAGGTATCTATTCTGCACAATGGGATAACTCCTATCAGCAACAGAGCGGTACATCGATGGCTTCTCCGGTTGCTGCAGGTTGTGCGGCAATCATTAAATCATATTTCCCAACATATACTGCGTTGCAGGTGGGTGAGCAGTTACGTGTGACCTGTGATAATATCTATGGTCTCTCAGGAAATGCAGGTTATCAGAATCAGTTGGGTAAAGGACGTATCAATTTGTACAACGCACTTACACAAAGTGGTCCTTCTATCCGCATGAAAAATATTGTAGTAGCAGATAACAATGACAACATCCTGATTGTAGGTGATACAATGCGCATCAGCGGTGATATCATCAACTATCTCGCAGCTACTACCAATCTGGTGGTGACCATAACTTCTACTTCGCCATATATCAGCATCATCGATGGTACTACTACTGTTGGTGCATTATCGACTCTGGCAACATCCAATAACGGAGTTGATCCGTTTACGATTCGTATTCTGCCGGGTACACCACAAAACACCTCTATTCCGCTTACATTCGAATTCAATGATGGTGCTTACAGTGATTACCAGCCTTACGCGGTGACAGTGAATGTGGATTATCTCAACATCACTATCAACGATGTATACACGACGAATTCAAGTAAAGGCCGTATCTGCTACAACGGAACCAGTCAGACAGAAGGTCTTGGTTTTAACTACCAGCAAAACGGTTCACTTGCGTATGAAACCGGATTCATGTTAGGTATCAGTGGAAACGTGGCAGACAATGTACGTGGTGCATCTGCCGGTGTAACCGATGATGATTTCAATCCGCTGTTCACCATTCAAAAGCACGAGCCGGGCATCTGGTCTGATTACGATACTTATGGCACATTCAACGACGCAACCAATGGTGCAGGTGCACTGAACCTTACCACTGATTACCGCACTATGTCATGGGGTGATGCACAATTTGCCAAGTTCCACATCTTCGAATACACCATTCATAATACCGGTGGAACTACACGCAATAATGTTTACGGAGGTATCTTCTCCGACTGGGATATCCAGACCTATGCGAACAATAAAATTGATGAGGATGCTGGTCTGAAAATGGGTTATACTTACTGCACAGATGCCAATGGTTTATATGCAGGTATTAAGTTGCTCACTTCAACCGGTGGCTTCCGTCACTACGGTGTAGATAATGTCACCGGCGGTGGAGGAGGAGTGAACCTGTTTGACGGGTACAGCGATTCAGAAAAATACACTACACTTTCTACCAATCGTGCAACAGCAGGTGGAACAGGTACCGGTAACGATGTTATTGACGTAGTTGGTACAGGTCCGTTTACTCTCGCTCCAGGCGATTCAGTAGTCGTAGCATTTGCGCTCATTGCAGGTGATGAACTTTCTGATCTGCAAAACAGCGCGCAACAAGCACAAATCAAGTATGATTTGGTGACAGGTATTCAGCAGGTGGATGCATCAGGTATTGCATTAGCAGATGCCTGGCCAAACCCTTCTACCGGTTTAATTCAGATTCCTGTTTACATGACATTCAGCAATGAAGTAAACATGGAAGTGTATGATAACTTCGGTCGACTGATTTCTACTCGTTCACTCGGCCGTTTAGGAGCAGGAGCACATACCATCAGCGTAGATCTCAGTACACTTGCTACCGGATTATATCACTATCGTTTATTCAACAATGGCGGCGCAGTAAGCGGAACCATCCAGAAAAATTGATATAAATAAATTCTATAAGCGCGGGCGGCAAGTGCAATCTTGTCGCCCGCGCTTTTTTATGCGGATAGGGATAGCTTTCTTTTTCGTTGTCGAAGGATCAGAACAGTAGTAGCAGTAATCAGCAAGATGGGCCATAAGGTGATGGCAAACAGAATCGTTTCTTTCAGGAAGCCGAAGCTGCGGATGAAATTCTCTCCGGCGCGTGTAAAGAAACCCCGGCCTTGTGGAGCTGAAACAGCAATGATTTCGTACATGCTTACCGTTAGAGTAGCCATAGCGACTTTGTTTTGGAGATAGTTCAGTCGCCCCTGCATCACTTCAATGTCTGAGCGTACAATATTCATCTGCCGTTCTACTTCGAGCATTTCGCTGATCTTGCCTGCGCGTTGCAATAACTGCAGATAACGTTTTTCCAGTTCTTGTTTCGCTATCAGACGCGCCTGTACATCGATGAACTCCATGCTCACATCATCTACGCTCAGCTCTTTCTGCTCCACGTATTTTGCAGACGTGCAGAGTTCTTCTATCAGAGGGGTGAGGGATTGTTGCGGGACACGGATTTCAATTCTGTTTTCCAGACGTCCGGTGCTGAGTCCCTCGTGTTCATGCGCAATATAGGCCTGATGCTTTCGCAGGAGGAAAGAGAGTGATTGCCTGGTCTTCTTTAGTGAATCGAACTGGAGGCGCAGTTCCGCAGTACGGATAACAGAAGCAGAACCGACAGAGTCGGCAATAGATGCAGTGGTTGCCTGATTAACGGAGATTGATTCAGAAGAAGCATCTGGCTTTTCCGATGTCCCGCAGGAGGTGATCAGCAAGGCCGCGCCCAGCATGATCCATAAGATGTTACGCATAGTTTTAGAATTAAATAACGTAACAGTCTTGAAATAGGCGTGTGTTTAATCTTTATACAAGGAGGTGAAAAAGGTAACCCGTGGGAAAAATGTGGAGATGCACTAGAAAAGGAAAAGCTTCTTTAATTTATCGGCAAATGAATACCTTAGAACTTAGGATTCAAGTAATATCTACGTAGCTATACTGAGTTTTCTATATTTCAACAGTACATCAATATCAACAGACATTTATATATTTCAATGTAGCTAAAAAGGGGAAGGCTTCAAATCCAAGTAAAACTGCAAACTTCATATTTGTTTTCGTTGCGTTATCTAATCTTTGAATAACTCTTTTGCCTTATTCTTATTTTTTAACGCCTCGATTTTGTCAATTGAAAGTGCATCAATAAAATCTTGAATCTCCGTTTCGGAGGTAAATACAATCACGAACCCATCGACTTTCATAAACTGGTTATCAGAAGCTTGAAGTTGGCCAGTTTTGATGATTAGTAAATATTGAATGTTATCACCTTTCTTTAAAATCTTAAATTCGTATTGTAGCGTAACAAAAAACTGAAAGTGCCATTCTCTCCCGTAAAGAAAGTGGCTACCGCATCGTGTTTTAAAACTCATAGCTTTTGAAACTTCTTCGACATTATTTTGCTTTGCTGTTAACACCCATTCTTGATATTTTAACTTTGCCTGATTCAAGGTTGAAATAAATGCTTCATACTTGGATTTATCTCCAAAATTTATTCCCCCTTCGTCCGCAAGTCTATCGAATGACATAGCAGAAATATAAAGGTTGAACTTTCCTTTGTCTTTGTCCGAGAATTTTAAATCAAATTTTTCTTCAAAATAACTCGATTCGTAAGAGCCAAAAACCTCTTGGCCAAACAAATCAAATGGTAATAGAAGAATTAGAATAATAATGTAAATGGGATTGCTGTTTTTCATATTGTCGATTAATTAAAATTTTATTGAAAGGTTGAACTCTGATGGAGCAATTGATAAGCTTAGCTTATTTTCTTGTTTTTTCACGGCAGTCACTCTGCCGATTGACACTCCTGTTATAAATAAGCCGATACCGCCTGCTCCGATGAAAAGATTGGCTGCAGTTTTTAAGCTTTTCTGATTGTCCGTGTAATCCTCTAATTCTTTTTTGTAAATTTCCGGATCAGAATATTCGTAGGGGTTAGGCTCCTTTTTGTTAGCAGCTGAATAGTTAAGAATTGAACCAACTGCAATACAGAGCCCACTCATAAAAAATCCTGTTTTTACCCGACCTAATTGCAGGTTTACATTTTTTACAATTCTTTTTGTTACCAGTGTATCGTTTATTTGCCCTGAACATTGGGCACACAAAATCAATAGGAGAAACAAGAAGGTATAAAATTGTATTTTCATACGGAGTTATATTCCAGACAAAGCTAAATAATCTCCAAATAACATTCAATTTATGCAAATTTTGTGCAAATGAAAAAGGGTTACTGCCATTTACGACTGTAACCCTTTGATTTTGAAGTGGGAGCAACAGGATTCGAACCTGTGACCCTCTGCTTGTAAGGCAGATGCTCTGAACCAGCTGAGCTATGCTCCCCTTTTTTTTAATGGGACTGCAAAAATAAAGGTTGCTCCGGGATTACCAAAATAATTGGGAATAATTAATGCTAAGGGTTGATTATCAGGCTAAAATGGTTTGCTGGTAACCTCGCTAATCGTCCGGATATTGCATTTGGAGCGGAACTTTATGGCTTTACTCAAAATAAAAAGCCCCGAAGAGATTCGGGGCTTTTTGAGGTTTTTTAATTGCTTAAACGATTTCTGCAACCGTATAAGTACTTCCGCCAATGAATACCAGATCGTCATGTCCTGCTGCGCTTTGTGCGGCATCGAGGGCGTCCTGAACGGAGATATGTGTTTCTCCTTGTAATCCCATTGCTGTTCCTTGCTCCATGAGTGAGGATGCTGCTAAGCCGCGTGGAATATCAGCCTTGCAATAGTAGTAACGGGCATTCTTAGGCAACTGCTGTAACATGGTGCTGATGTCTTTATCTTCAACCATGCCCAATACAAAATGCAGTTTCTTATGTGGAGTACGTTGTAACAATGGAAGTACTTGCGCAAATCCTTCTTTATTA
>JBIIRF010000088.1:0-7850 GCA_044341715.1 Bacteroidia bacterium
CTTTACTCCGCCCATATGGCCGAAAGTGCGCACTTTACCTTGCTGTTTGGCCCAACGTCCGTTTCCATCCATAATGATGGCGACGTGGCGGGGAAGGCGCTGGAGATCTATTTTTTCTTTGGCTGACATGGATTCAGGGACGCAAATGTAATAAATGCCACGGCCCTGTGGTGTGGTTGAGGCAGATTAACTGCACCTTAACGCAATTACCAGAGTTTTATTCTGAAAGGCTGGCAACTGTCGATGTATTTTTTGGAGAGGGTGTAGGTGAGCTGTACTCCTGTAAATACATACCAGTCACGTTGTTGGGTGTCGCCACGCTGTCGGCCGATGTTGCCGCCGGGCGCCTGGTCGAAGGATCGGTCGCTGAGCAGTTCAGCCGTTTTTCCGTATTCTTTGCGGATGGCAAGGGGATCAGCATAAACACTGCTGACGTCGTCGAGGTAGTCGGTGTAGGTGCGGCGAACGCCTGATTCGATTGTTAAACCGAAGCGTCGCATGATCTTAAATTTGATGCCTCCTCCAAAAGTGAAAGCAGCATTGGTGCGCTTGTAAAGGTCTTTGTCAGGATTGGCGGCTGTCCCCTGTCCTTCGGTGCCAAGTGGCTGGAGCGCAATCCATTCGTCGTCAAGTTTGGCTTTGGGGTTGAAGTGGAAAACCGTTACGCCGCATAATAGGTAAGGACTAAATTTTGCAAACGGACTGGCGGTCTGGTAAGGGAAAAAGTTGAATTCGACCTGCATGGTGCCTTCCAGAATATTGGAGCGGAAATTCAGATTTCTGTTTTTACTCCATTCATCTTCTGCCTTTGTATCACTGGCGCGGACACGTCCATAATTAATGGCTGCTTTGAAAGCCCAATGGTTGCTGTACGAACGACGGTATAAAATGCCGATGGCCGGATCAATAAAACGGGTATCGTACATATTCGGGTCGAGGTCGCCTTTGTAACCCATAACGCCTACCATAATACCCATCTCCCTCGACTGTGCCTGATTTACCAATGGCAGCAGTGAGCAAATGATGACCAGCAGGGGAACAATTTTCCTCATAATCTCGACCTTGAACGCAGAATAAATACAATAATTGCCCGGCAGTTAAGCGGGTAGCGGCGGCAAAGGTACGAAGGATCAGAATATCGGGAAGTTGGTTCGGCCCGTACGGATCTTATAATGTAAACTCACCATAAAAAACATATAAGCATCCTTGTCCCGGGGGTCGCCACGCTGCTGTCCGGCTACGGTCAGGTTCTCTCCAAGGTCTAAGCTAGGATCAGCAAAATAAGCCGCGATATCACCATATTTCTGTTTGATAGCGTCGTTGTCGTAGTATGTTTTACTTACGTCGTCAATGTAGTCGGTGAAGGTCTTGCGGATACCGAACTCAAATCCAACACCCCAACGGCGATTGAAGAAATAACGGCCTCCAATACCTAATGGAATGCAAACCTGGGTACGCTTGTACTTTTCACGGGCAGGAGAAATACCTTGTCCTTCTGTTCCAAGTGGCTGAAGCTCATACCATTTATCGTTAATTTCACCTTTTGGATTGAAGTGAAATACACCGATTCCGACAAATCCGTACATCGATCCTTCAAAAGAAGTAGTACGACGAACTCCACGTAAACGGTAGATACCTCCTTCGCGCTGACTCAACAGAGCTGCTTCGAAGTTGACGTTGAATTCGTAAATATTCGATTTGAAGTTCAGATTGCGGTTGTTACGGAAAAATTCCTTGGTCAGTTTATCATCTCCACGTACCTGGCCATAGGTTAAGTGGGAGTGTAAGGAGAAAATAGGCGTGAGTTTGTAACGAAGACCTACACTAACGGCAGGACGAGTTAACTGTAATTCCAGATCTTTAAAGCCATTGGTTCCGATTTGGTCGGCACCACCTAATTCGCCAAGGAAGTTACTGGCGCCCAGTCCGAAGCTCCACTCATAGCGGTAAGCTTTCCAACGGGCTCGAAGCCTTTGTGCTTCACTCACTTCCGGTAAAAGTGAGAGGATAATGAGGCAAAGTAGTACGTGTTTCTTCATAGTGGTTTGGTATGGCCTTCGGACAAAAATAATATTTTCCTTATAATTCAAGCTTTTTATTTTCTACGATTTGGTGAGTGGATTAGTTTCTGGTGTCAAGTCCCCAATTTAGCTTCTTACGGAGGGTGTCCAGGAAATTGCTGCTGCCCAGCCTGACCAGGTTCATGGTGAAGTCTTCCCGGCGGACAGCCAGCGAGATAGCAGAATCTATGGTGACAGAGCGGGAATCGAGGGAGGCGAGGAAGTATTGGCTGCGCCCGAGGACTTCCAGAGAAATGACATTTTCGTCGGATACCACTATCGGGCGCACGTTGAGGTTGTGCGGGGCAATGGGCGTGATGACGAAGTTGCCGGAGTAGGGGGCCACGATGGGTCCGCCGCAGCTCATGGAATATCCGGTGGATCCGGTTGGCGTGGCGATGATGAGTCCGTCGGCCCAATATGAATTCAGGTATTCTCCGTTGAGGTAAGTGTTGATGATGATCATGCTGGAACTGTCCTTTTTGTGGATGGTCAGTTCGTTGAGGGCATAATTCACGCCTCCGAAGAGGTTTCGGTTGGATTCAAGTCGCAACAGACGGCGTTTGTCGAGAGAGAAATGGCCTTTTACGAGGGCGTCGATGCTGTCGGAAATATTTTCTGTGCCGATGGCTGTGAGGAAACCTAATCGGCCTAAATTGACGCCAAGAACAGGAATGCCGCTGTCTTGTACTAGCGTTAATGTATCGAGGATGGTTCCATCTCCGCCCAGACTGAAAAGAAAATCGACCTGTCCGCGAATTTCCGCTCCTGAATTGAAGGGCGTACATTCGGGAAGATCATCTCCCATCCGTTTAATGGCGTGCAAAAAAGGCTGGTAGATAAAAAGCTTGCACTGGTGTCGCTGTAATTCCCCCAGCAGTTCCTTGATAAACGGGAAGTGCTCGGGTGCAACCTGACGGGCGTACAAGGCTATTTTCATTTCCACGAAAATAAATGAAAATGAAGTGCGGTCAGCTGACCTTGTCCTGAAATATTGACAATTTAAAATACAGTTCCGAGGCGGAAGTAAAAACCCTGATCGCCGAGGCGGTTGATGGCATATTCGCAGCGGAGAATGATGTCGTAATAGGTGATGATGTCTAAACTTAACCCATAGCCGAATTGCCAGTCGTTATTTAGCGAGTTGTTTTCGGCGAATTGTTTGTCGGATACATATCCGGCGTCGAAGAAGGCGTTGAGGTAGGAGGAGATGGGGAACTTCTTGAATTTCTCGGTGCGCATGAACCCGAATTGATACACTTTGGTGCCAAGCAGCGTGTATTTTAGGTTGGATCGGAAGAGGGCGAAATCCTGTCCGTTGAGGACGTATAAATCATAACCTCGAATATAATCTCCTCCGTAACCGAGTGCGCGTTGGTTGTAAAATGGTCCGCCGGCGCGTTGCATAATACGTCCTTTTACTGCTGTGCCGAGATGCCATTTTTTTGCGAGCGGCTGATAGTGACGGATGCCGAGTGCGAGGGCGATGAGGTTGGGCTCGTGGGGAAGTAATCCGATGCCGATTTTGGTGGCTTCAAATTCAATGAGATGTCCTTTGAGTGCGTAGGGCTGGTAGTCGCGTTTGTCGTAGCGGTAGTTCCAGCTGATACCGATGTGTTGTTGTTCGGTGTAGGGCTCAAAAAAATACCGGTCGTTGAGGGCGATGATGGTATCGGCGACAGAGGATTTGCGGTAGTCGATGGTGGTGTTGTAGTAGTTGTAGAGTCCTTGTCGTTTGGTGAAGCGGAGAAAGGCGGAGGTTTCTTTCCGGACAAATTGCTCGGGATCTTTATAAAACTCCAGTTTGTTTTCGAAGGTATTATAACTGACTTCTTTTTGTCGGGTGGTGTAAAATCCGGCGCTCAGTCCGAGGTTGAGCTTGCGGTTGATGTAGGGAATGGTGTAGTAAAGTCCAAACCGTCGCGTATAGCCGAAGAGTACCTGGAATTGCAGAATATCATCACGTCCGGTGAAATTTTCCTGACGGAGATAGAGGCCGTAATTCGTACGCTTCAGGTCTTTTCTTTGGAGCCATTCGTTGATGTTGCGGTCGGCGATTTCGAAAACGGGCATGGGCCATAAGTACCAGCGTTCGGTCAGATTAATATGCACAACTACAGCATCGCCAATGCCCTGGAAATACCTGATCTCTACAAAATTGAAGAGGGCGGTGTTCATCAGATTCTGCCGGCTGCGTTCAATGGCCGACTCGAGAATATATGCCTGAAGTGTATCGCCTTCGCGGAAGCTGAGTTCGCGACGGATGATGTATTCGCGTGTTTTTTTATTGCCGGTAATGACCACCTGGTCGATGACCGATCTGCGCAGTTGAATACTGTCGAGTACCTGCATCTGCTGGGCTTCGCATGTGGAGAGAAGTCCGCTGAAAAGAAACAGGAATACAATCAGGAGCTGACGCATAGCTGCGAAGAAAGGCAAAAGAACTTCGCCCGCCGGTTGCCCGGACATAAAGAAACCAACGATTAAATGTTGAGATAATTCATCAGCGACTCATACCGGTTTTTGAGATCTTCGGAATGTTCACTCTGATGGTAGGAGGCGATCACATGATAATCGAGACGATAAAAGGCTGCGAGAATACGGCTGAGATCCACTTTGTCGATTTTCAGGGTCAACTCAATACGGGCCGGATCAGGTGTGGCCGATACACTGGCGCTGAGTACATGGGCTCCATCTGACTCTACCACCTGTGCGATATGCGTCATGGAATAATCGTTCAACGCAATATCGAGGATGATGATTCCTCCCGGAGTATATACACTTTTGCTTTCTGCGAAATAGGAAACCAGATCGTTCACCGTAACAAGACCAATATATTCCTGATCATTGTTCAATACTGGAACCAGATCCAGTTTATGCAGAGAGGCAACTTTGGTAAGATCATATACGTGCTGATTTTCAAAAACAAAAACACGGTGATATTTTACTTCCGCTTCTTCAATGGATTGGTCTTTAAATGCCGGGTTATTCACCCCTGACTTATACACTAGTCCAAGAAACTCGCGGCCTTTGATTACCGGTAAGGCGTTGACTCTCAATTCGTCCATCCAGGTAAGCGCGCGACCGCAACTGTCACTGGGTTTCAGCGGCGGTACATTGTCTGATATGAGTCTGGCAGCAAACATGTGATTAGTTTCGGATGTAACGATGTCGGTTTCTGTGAAGTTCGGCGCAAACATAAGAAGATCTTTCATTGTGGAGGGTGTGATGTTTATTACCTTTTCTTACAACGACCTTACATCGTTCAGTTTCTGATACTAACAGAAAAGAACATGCCGAAGTTCCTGAATATGCAAGGAACTTAGTAATCTTGCATCACCGTGACAAAGCTAAGCGTAAACATCAACAAGATTGCCACCCTGCGAAATGCACGTGGTGGTAACATGCCTGACTTAATCAAAGCCGCAATCGATATTCAGCGATTTGGTGCGGAAGGTATCACAGTACATCCACGTCCCGACGAACGACACATCCGTTACAGAGATGTATATGAACTGAAACAGGTTGTACATACAGAGTTCAACATTGAAGGATATCCATCGCATGATTTTCTCCGACTAATAGATGATATACGTCCGGAACAGGTAACATTGGTGCCCGATCCTCCCGGTGTATTAACCTCCAATGCAGGTTGGGACATGATCGCACAACAGGAACTCCTCCGGGAAGTAGTTGCCATTTTAAAATCCATGGGTTGCCGCGTAAGTTTATTTGTTGATCCAGTTCCGATGATGATAGAAGCCGCCGCCGCCACCGGTACCGATCGTGTAGAATTATACACCGAGGCTTACGCTTCACATTTTGCAGAAAATCCCGAAGAGGCGATCCTCCCATATTTAATGGCCGCACAAAAAGCTGCAGAGGTTGGACTCGGACTCAATGCCGGACACGACCTGAATCTGCAAAATCTTACGTATTTCCGCCTGATCATTCCCCATTTGCTGGAAGTGAGCATAGGCCATGCACTCATCAGCGACGCCCTCTACCTCGGTCTCGAAGAGACAGTGCGATTGTACAAGGAAGCGTTGAAGTAAAAAATGCAGTGGTGGGATGCCCTTGGCCATTTGCTGTTAGCCAAATGAAGTGGTGGGATTGAAACTGAGTAATCGTTTTGGATGCAGTGGCTTAAACGCGGTGCGCGCAGCGATGGCGCAGCGAACGCAGCGAGTATCTGATATGTTTTCGTAATCAACCCAGCCCCGTAGGAGCGGCCTGTTATGCGTGCATCTCATTCAACACCCGGATTTTACTTTAACCACAACATCCAGCTCCATCGGAGCGACATATGACTAACCCAAAAAAAGCACCCAAGAACACTGAGCTCCAGAGGAGCGGCACATCGCAACCGTTAGTTTGCTTTTGATTTTTATTTTATCTCCCGGCAAAGAATTTTACCTCCAAAAAATACCCTATCCTTCCTCACTAAACCCCGCCTCTATCGGTTCCCAGAGTTCAATTTTGTTTCCATCAGGGTCGAGGATCCAGGCGAATTTGCCGTAGGAGTATGTTTGTGGTTCGCCGACGATGGTGACGCCTTCGGATTGGAGCTGGCTGAGTAATGAGTCCAGGTTTTTTACTCTGAAATTAATCATGAAGGGCGACTTCGATGGATCGAGATAAGTGGTTTCGTTTTTGAAGAAGGAGAATACCGTGCTGCCTTGTTCGCCGGTTTCCTGTTCTTTCCATTGAAAGGATCGATATGTTTGTTCGCCAAACTGAATGCCGAGGTGTTTGTCGTACCAGGCGCATGCTTTTTTTGGGTCGGGACTCTTAAAGAAGATGCCGCCGATGCCGGTTACTTTTTCATCCATAGTAGTGTAAAGCTAAAAAAATTAGTACAGACTCCGGGTGCGGATGGTGTTCTTTACTTTTTTCAGTTCGGCCATGACGCGGGTGCTGCTTTTTTTGTCGATGTCAAGCACTACATAACCGATGTCTTCGTTCGTTTTGAGGTATTGTCCGAGAATGTTGACTTTCATTTTCGACATGACTCCGTTGATCTGTGACAATACTCCCGGTACGTTTTTGTGAATGTGGAGGATGCGGTGTGCGTCTTTTACTACCTGCAGACTCAACTCCGGTACAGTGAGCGATCCATTGCTACTTCCGTTTTCGGTAAATGCAATTATCTTATCGGCTACATCATGTCCGATGGCTTCCTGTGCTTCTACCGTGCTGCCTCCAATATGTGGTGTGAGAATTACATTGGGCAATCCTTGCAATGGTGAGGCGAACAGGTCTTTGTTACTCTTCGGCTCTTCCGGAAAAACATCTACCGCTAATCCGCCAAGATGCTTTTTCTCGAGTGCATCTTTTACTGCCCATACGTCCATCACATCTCCGCGCGATAAGTTAATGAGTACTGCTCCCGGTTTCATTTTTTTCAGTCGGGTGGCATTGATGAGATCGCGTGTTTCTGCTGTGCCGGGTACGTGGAGGGTGATGATGTCGGATTTTTTCAGGAGATCATCCAGCGATCGGCTCGATTGGGCATTTCCCAGACTCAATCGGCTGGTGATGTCGTAGAAGATGACCTGCATGCCCAGCGATTCGGCTAGTACCGAGACCTGTGATCCGATATGTCCGTACCCGATAATTCCGAGTGTTTTACCGCGTACCTCATAACATCCACTTGCTTCCTTGAGCCAGAGTCCGTGATGCGCTCCTTCGCTTTTTTCAAATACCCGGCGCATGAGCATGATGGAGAGTCCGATGACCAGCTCGGCAACCGATCGGGTGTTGGAAAAGGGCGAGTTGAAAACAGCGATT
>JBIIRF010000089.1:0-7849 GCA_044341715.1 Bacteroidia bacterium
TTTTATTTCCTCTATGAGGAGAGGTCGCCACAATCCGATAACCTTTCGCTTTCAATTCCTGCATACACCGGGCAGAATTATGGGCCTCCTCCCGGTATTTATGAATGCTCAGCCATTTATGCGAACCCTTCAACACTTTCCGCGCCGGTTTAAACTTCGCCCCGTTCTCAATAATGTGAACATCCTGAATACCAAAACATTCACAGCTTCTCATTACCGCATTGGCATTATGAGCGTCTGCAATATTTTCCAACACACAGGTAAGGTGACGGGTCCGGCTTTTCAGTACCTTCTCAAACCGTTCCTTTCTTTCCTCCAGCAGAAAGCCCTGGAGATAAGCAAGAAGCGCAGGAGATACATCGGCATTACTGGTTTTATTCACGGCGCGAAGTTCGGAAATTCCCCGTGCCTGAGAAAGCCGGACGATAGACTTCTGCAACCAACAGGTCAGGGTGAATGATACTGATAACAATTGGCTGTTTATAATCCATAATTGAATGCTCCCACAGCGTTTGGAGAAGGGATTTCGTTTTCCGTACTTTACATTACGGATTATACGTAAAATTATGGAGAAAATTGCAAACCCATTTCCGGTCATCACTTATCAAGGTCCTGAGTATTTCTGCGACCGACAACAGGAAATTGAACGACTACAGGAAGCGATTAAAAACGGACGTAACGTAACGCTGACTGCACTTCGCCGCATGGGGAAGACAGGACTGATTCAGCATTTATTCGAGCAGATATCAGGTAAAAAGGGAATGCGTTGTTTTTACATTGATCTCTATCCAACCCAAAGCCAGGCTGACCTGATCAAAACATTAGCACGTCATACTCTCGGGAAACTCGACAGCAATCACATGAAGTTAATGCGCGAGCTGGCGAATTTTTTCACCCATCTACGACCTGTGATTCAGTATGATCCTTTATCCGGAGCACCGGCCATTGAATTCACGCTCGATGCCAATTATCAGGCAGAACATAGTCTCGACCAGATTTTCACCTACATGGAGCGAAGTGGACAACAGATTGTAATTGCCCTTGATGAGTTTCAGCAAATCACGGAATACAAAGAGCAGAATACCGAAGCGCTATTACGCACATTCGTACAGCGCAGTAAAAACATCCGATTTATATTTTCGGGAAGTCATAGTTCCATTCTCCAGGCAATGTTTCGAGATCAGGGACGACCATTTTACCAGAGTACCGACATCATGCAACTCGGACCGATAGAACACGAAGTCTATTCCCGCTTTATTGTAGAGAAGTTTGCCGAAGCCAAAAAGAAAATCAGCATCGAAAATGCAGATCGTATACTCGATTGGTGCCGACATCATACCTACTATGTGCAGTTAGTGTGCAACCGGTTATTCAGCAAAGGAATCAAACAACCGGATGATTGGTACATTGAGAATTTATTCCGCGAAATCCTTCAGGAGAACCAGCCGGTGTACTACAACTACCGGAAACTACTTACAGGAAATCAGTGGAGTTTATTACAAGGTATTGCCCGGGAGAAAGGAGCTAAACAAGTGATGGGCGCAGAGTTTATCCGCAAGAACGAACTCGGCACACCCAGCTCCGTACAAACGGCCTTACAAGCGCTCCAGGACAAAGAAATGATCTTCGAAGAAGAAGGTCGCTGGTGGGTGTACGATGTGTTTCTTAGCAGGTGGTTGGAAGGGTAGATAAGATGATCTAAATTGTGGAACATGAAGGATAAGTCAATATTGCGGCGTTAAATTCTTCCTTTTTCATCCTTCGAATTTTTGAATTCAGTTTAACTCTTCGAAAAAGAATACAGACGGTTTAATTAAGGAGAAGTTGGTCGTAATTGAACGAGAGTTTAAATTACATATCTTCGCTTTATACCTGATACCTGAACCTTATGTCTCCTAAAATAGTAACAAATTCTATCCTCATCCGATCTACCCTGCAACATGTATGGGATGTTTTGACCAAACCGGAGTTTACAAAAATTTATATGTTCGGATGTGAAACTGTTTACGACTGGAAAGAGGGCAGTCCTTTATTGTGGAATGGTCAGTATGAAGGTAAGGAAGTCACTTTTGTGAGTGGGCATATTCTGGAGTTAAAACCACCGCACCGCTTGATTTATTCGGTGATTGATCCGAATGCACCATACGAAAAGACACCGGAAAATCATCTGAAGGTATTGTATGAGTTAGCCGAAACAGCAGATGGTGTTGAATTTAAAGTATCGCAGTATGGTTTTGAGGAAGCTGCAGATGGTGAGAAAAGATTCACGGAGATTTATAATAACGGTGATGGATGGCAGCCAATTCTTGTTGGGATAAAGGAACTGATAGAAAACCAGGGAAGTTAAAATTGCTGAACAATATGAATAAAAATATTTCTCTTCTCCTAATGTTGTTGTTTAGCTTAAATAGTTATGCGCAACAATCTAATGCTGCATATGATTCTACGCTTGCGAAAAAGCTAGGTGCGGATGAATATGGAATGAAACAATATTTGTTTGTTTTAATAAAAACAGGTCCTGTTACCGGATTGGCCAAGGAAGTAAAGGATAGTCTGTTTGCCGGACATATGGCCAATATCAATCGCATGGTAGAGCAGAAGAAGTTAATTGTTGCCGGCCCTTTTATGAAAAATGAAATTGGATTTCGTGGACTCTTTATCCTGGATGTAAAAGATCAGACGGAAGCCGCTGAGTTGATGGCGGCTGATCCTGCAATTCATTCCGGTGTTCTTGCGGTGGAATATTATCCATGGTATGGCTCTGCTGCTTTACCCGTATATCTGGAAAGTATTGATAAAATCTGGCAGAAGAAACCATGATGAATCCTCTTGAAATAAACATTGTTCATTCAACAGGGTTTAATCTAATAGGAAAAAGATTGATGATGTCGTGGATGAATAACAGGAACGCTGAATTGTTCCGTCAGTTTATGCCTCAACGTAATTCAATACTTCATCGGATAGATAACAAAGTTTTCAGTGTTCAATGTTATTCCGGTAGTATTGAAACATATTTTCAGCATCCCGAAATGGAGTTTGAAAAATGGGCAGCTGTTGCTGTTACAGATCTATCTGCCGTTCCACAAGAAATGGATGTGTTGCAAATTCCTGCGGGTGAATACATGACTTTCATTTACAGAGGTACAGTGATGGATTATCCTGCCACAGCCCGATTTGTATTTGGAGAGTGGATTCCAGCCTCTGAATTTGTGGTGGACGATCGTCCGCATTTTGAAATCATACCGGAGGGTTATCGTCCGGATGATCCAAATGCAGAAGAGGAAGTCTGGATTCCGGTTAAACGTAAAAGCTGATATGGCCTATAACGAACAACTCGCGGATCGCATTCGGGAAATTATTGCTGTCACTCATGATCAGGTAGAAGAGAAGCGCATGTTCGGTGGATTGTGCTTCATGGTAAATGGTAAAATGTGTCTGGGAGTAGAATCTGAGCGGTTAATGGTTCGCCTCAATCCTTCCATTTATGAAGAAGCTCTAAAGCAGGATGGTTGTAGTCTGATGGATTTCAATGGGCGTCCGATGAAAGGATATGTGTTTGTGGAAATAGATGCTCTCTCTACTGCCAAAAAGCTGAATTATTGGGTACAATTGGCACTGGATTACAATAAAATAGCCAAAGCCTCCGTAAAAAAGGCAAAATCAGCAAAGAAATGATTAATCCGGGTTGAACGTTTGAAATACAGTACCGGAACCATTGTGTATTTGTTTTTAACCTGACTTTGAATTTTAGATGAAGAAGTACCGAATCGTTAAACGTTTGGCTGTACTTTTGATCTATTGGATATATCCATTAAAAACTCACTTATGAAAACTTTCAATTCCTTCAAAAAACGATGGTTGGCTCTTTCCTTCCTGGCCGTAACATCGTCTGCAATGGCACAACAAGGAAGCAACGATGAACGATTAGGACTTCCGGGCGATAACCTGAATCTGGCTGCAGTGTTGGATATCTTTCAGCGCTCTCAAACACTGGAGAGTTTTGAAGCAGCCTTAAACTCTGATACCAGCAAAGTAAACAACCTTGATTTGAACAATGATGAACGGGTTGATTACATCAAAGTATTTGATAAACCGGAAGGTGATTTGCATACCATCGTTCTGCAAGTAGATTTAAGTGATCAGGAGTCGCAGGATGTGGCAGTGATTTTTGTGGAGAAGAAAGGGGAGGATGTATCTATTCAAATGGTGGGTGATGAAGATTTATACGGGAAGGATTATATACTTGAGCCTTCTTCGCAGAATCAAACATCCACTGCACGCTCTGCTACTCCGAATCCCGGCTATCGAAATGGTGGTACAACTGTCGTGAACAACTATTACTATAATAACGACAACAATTATTACAATGATCGTCCGGATTATGCTCCGGCTCCGCATTCATGGGTGATTGTGCGTTATATCTATACGCCCTTCTACCGTCCGTATTATTCGCATTGGAGATGGGGATATTATCCGGGCTGGTACCGTCCATGGTCACCTTGGTATTATGATAATTATTATAATCATTGGTATTATCAGCATACCTGGAACGGATGGTGGTACTGGAGAGCTCCGCATAATCACTTCCATAGTTACTGGTACGGACCATATCGCAACAGTCGTCGTGCATCAGCTATCTACATGAGAAACCGTTCGGCTGGTGTTTATGACAGGTCTTATAATAATCCGCGTCCTGCACCTCGTCCATCCGGTAAGCCACGTTATGCCAATCACGCAGTTCCAATTGATAGAAATCCTGCAATCGTGAAGCCGACAGTTAGTCCCGGAAGACCTGTAGCTCCCGGAAGAAAACCTGAACCTACACGTCCGGTATATCCTTCCAAAAATCAGGATACACGTCCGACTACTCCGGTAAAGCAAGATACTCGTCCGACTTATCCATCCAAGGATCAGGATACTCGTCCGACTACTCCGGTGAAACAGGAACCAACACGTCCGACTTATCCAACCAAGGATCAGGAAACACGTCCGACTACTCCGGTGAAGCAGGAACCAATTCGTCCCGCGCCATCAAAGCAACAGGAGGTACGTCCGGAGAATTCTACTCCGAAAACACAGCCTACCAGACCTGCTCCAACAAAGCCGGCAGAGGTGAAGCCTTCAAGGACACCACGACAAGCACCTTCCAAACCTGCAGGCACAACCCGAAGCAATTCCGGTAGCCGAAGTTCCGGAAGTCAGGAAAACAGACGATAATTACAATCAAACCAATGAGGCGATCTTTAGCAACAAGGTCGCCTCTTTTTTTGAAAATTTGAAAAGTATTTCGAGTCGAACAACTCACTTTTTTATGTTTGCAGAAACAAAACATCATGAGCTCGCTGCTGAAAGATATTTATTCTCCATCCTTTTACCGGATTATTTCCAAAGCAGCCGCCATCGCTGTTCCCGGATTCCCCGTAAAGAAATTTGAGCAATCAATTTTCACAAAAGAGTTTCAATCGTACGAGCTCAAGCAACGCATGTGGCATACCGCTGATGTATTGGCAGCGCATCTATCGCCGGATTATCCCAAGGCAGCAAAGCAGGTTTGTGCAATTATCGACGTCATTGAAGAAATGCCTGACGCACCTCCAAGCTTTGGGTACATGTTTTTTCCGGAGATTGTCGCGCGCCAGGGATTAAATCATTTAAAGGACTCTGTTCAGGCGATGGAGCGGATTACAAAATTTTGCAGCTGTGAATTCGCTGTACGACCGTTCTTCCTTCGCTATGAAAAAGAGATGATTCAGCAATCTTTGAAATGGGCATCTCACGCAAATCGTGGAGTCAGACGCCTGGCCACCGAAGGTTCACGTCCGCGATTACCCTGGGGAATGGCAATTCCAACTCTTAAAAAAGATCCAACACCATTGTTGCCAGTACTCGAGAAACTGAAAACCGACGAATGTGAAATCGTACGAAGAAGTGTCGCCAATCATCTGAATGACATCTCTAAAGATCATCCTGATTTAATGATTTCGATTGCGCGCAAATGGAAAGGAGAGAGCGAAGAAACAGATGCCATCATTAAACATGCATGTCGTACGTTGTTCAAAGCAGGTCACCCGGATGTATTAAAACTTTATCAGCTGAAAAGCAATCATCTTTATGTGTTGGATTTTTCATTGCAGAAGAAGCAAATCAGACAAGGAGAAGCAATAACATTTGATTGCCTATTGGAGAATCAGTCAACAAAGAAATCGAAAGTCCGATTGGAATATGCTATTTACTTCCGGCTCAAAAATGGAAATCTCTCAAAAAAAGTATTTAAGATCAGTGAACGGGAGATTGCCGGAAATGAACGAATGCCACTCACAAAGCGACATGAATTTAAGCCAATCACTACAAGAGTTTATTATCCCGGCGTACATGAAATGAGTGTAATAATTAACGGAGAAGAGAAAGCGAAAAAGTCGTTCCGATTAATTTAGGGTACACCTTAATCCGAGGTGGAATGAAACCTGCGTTCCTGAAATAGTTCGCACATCCGGAATTTCCATAAAACTGATACCCGGACGCACTTCCGTAAACAGGTGCATAAACTCGAGCGAGCGTCCTGCTTTTGCCAATCGGAAATCGATACCAACCGGTACAAAGGCATTCACGACCCAGCCGGAAGAAACAGAAGATTGTTCGTTTTCATAGACAGGAAATTCCACTTTCGTAGCAGATGTTCCGCTCAATCCTTCAGCCGGATAGGTCTCGATGACTTCCTGTTCAGAGTAAGAAACATTCACTGAATTATTAAATGTCATTCCCGCAGAAAGTCCCAGTCCGAGATAAAACGACCAACGTTGCTCATCATTGAAACGGAGCAATGCAGAGACTTCCGCGCGTAGACTCTTTGCATCATAATACATGTTGGCAGTTTTATAATAAGCCGAGTCTATGTAAAACTGCGATACACCTTGTGAGTTTTTAATTGTATCTACGCGGGTATTAGATCCATCAGTTAACGTATAGGAGAAATAGGAGGCCTCATCATAATAGAATCCTGCTCTCATTGTTCCTTTCACGCGTTCACCCAATATACGCATCTGACGCGAAGTCCGGCCCACCATTACACCGAAGCCGAAGTACTCGCTGAAGTAATTCTCCCCAAATCCTGAAAATCCGCTAAGGTCTCTTTTCAATATTGAAGACTCAGGATAAATCTTCCGGAAGTCATTCAAAGGAAAGATGGATGAATTACCCGAAGCCCCACCAGACATAATCGCCACATCATAAACAGGTCTTGGTTTAACGGAATCAATATCCTGACCAACCAAAGTGAATGTAACTAATAGTAATAAAAATACAACGGGAATAGATCGAACCTTCATAAATGCGATTACATATTTCGACGATATTGTCCGCCCACTTCAAACAAGGCCGAGGTAATTTGACCCAGCGAACAATACTTCGCCACTTCCATCATCACCTCAAACATATTCTGATTACGGATAGCTGTCAGCTGTAATTGACGAAGCAGATCCGCCGATCTATTAGCATTACGATCATGCAAGGCCTTCAGCATATTGATCTGGTATTCTTTTTCCTCCGTAGTTGCACGAATTACTTCCTTCGGTGTCACGGTAGGAGAGCCCTTACTACTCAGGAACGTATTCACACCGATAATCGGGAACTCACCAGTATGCTTCAGCGTTTCATAATACAACGACTCCTCCTGAATTTTACCACGCTGGTACATCGTTTCCATTGCCCCCAACACACCACCACGTTCCGTAATGCGATCGAATTCTGTCAGCACAGCTTCTTCCACCAGTTCGGTCAGTTCTTCAATGATGAATGAACCTTGCAACGGATTTTCATTCTTCGCCAATCCCAACTCACGGTTGATGATCAG
>JBIIRF010000090.1:0-7814 GCA_044341715.1 Bacteroidia bacterium
TTGAAGTGCTTGGAACCCTTGATACAAATGATGTGAACTTTGTTTGCAGGTATCATGGCGATGGACGGATTTTCCTGCATTCAACGCCGTTAGCACTCACTAATTTCTTTATGGATTCAATCAGCGGTTTCCGTTATAGTTCGGCCTTGTTCACTTATCTTGATCCGGGAGATATCTTATGGGATGAGTATTCAAAGTACTATCCGACTCAATCGTCAAACGAACCTATGCATAGTCCGTTTTCATTTATTTTATCAGAACCATCTCTTCGCGCAGCCTGGTATTTATCGATTGCTTTGCTGTTGCTTTATCTCGGATTTTATGGCAAGCGTCGTCAATCGGTGATACCTGTTATTGCCCGCAAAAAAAATGATGCAATGCGCTATATTAACACAGTGGGTGATTTGTACTGGCGACATGCAGGACATAAGGAAATTTGCCTCACAAAGCGCAAACAGTGGAATGCATATATCCGTTTACGTTATGGAGTTGATTTTACACATCCTGATGACGATAAAATCCGTTTGCTGGTTGATCGTTCCTTGATTGATGAAAAACATATCCGTGCGATGATTACTGTGAATCAGTGGATCAATGATCGTATGGAGATAAGTGATGAGTTGTTACTTGAATGGCATAATCTGACTGAGTATTTCTATAAAAACTGTAAATAGTTATGGAAGAAAATAATCTGAGTGAATTTACCGGTCCAATGGAAAATCCATTGAGTCGTGCGGCAGATGATATTCTGAATGAGATCCGACGAGTAATTGTCGGGCAGGATAAATCAACAGAGCTGCTGATCGCCGGTTTTCTGAGCGGTGGACACGTATTGCTGGAAGGTGTTCCCGGAATTGCAAAAACATTGATGGCGAAATTGCTGGCGAAAACTATTGCTGTGGATTTTTCACGGATTCAGTTTACGCCTGATCTCATGCCATCGGATGTGGTCGGCACATCCGTTTTTAATCTGAAAACTTCGGAGTTCGTTTTCAATAAAGGTCCGGTCTTTTCCAATGTTGTACTTATCGATGAGATCAATCGTTCTCCGGCCAAGACACAGGCTGCATTGTTTGAGGTGATGGAGGAGCGACAGATTACCAACGATGGTGTTACCTATAAACTGGAAGCTCCGTTTTTTATCGTCGCTACACAGAATCCGATTGAACAGGAAGGTACCTATAAACTACCGGAAGCACAGCTTGACCGTTTTGTTTTCCGGATTCGTTTAAGCTATCCGACGTTAACGGAGGAACAGTCGATCCTGAGAAAGTTTGCTGAAAACTTTTCGTTCTCCAATACTGAGAATGTGAGTCCGGTGATGAATCGTCAGAAGCTGGAGGAATGTCTGAAGTTGATTGAAAAAGTGCATATCGAAGAACAGCTCATCGATTATATTGCGGCCATCGTGAATGCGACACGTAATCATTCGGGGATATTCCTGGGCGCATCACCAAGAGCATCCATTGCGATTCTGAAAACCTCGAAGACAATTGCGGCTATGCGTGGCCGTGATTTCGTTACACCGGAGGATATTCAGACTGTTACATATCCGGTATTGAATCACCGGATTATTCTCACTCCTGAACGGGAAATTGAAGGACTGAGTCCGGAAGATATAATCAGTGAGATTCTTCAGCAAATAGAAGTGCCGCGTTAATATGATATTTCGTAATTTCTATACAGGTCGTTGGTTTTACAGCATTGGGATGATCGCGGTGATCATTTTTATGCTGTCATTCGCTTTGCCGGTATTGTTCCCGGTAGGTTGGATCGTGCTCGCTGTATGGATATTATTGATCATCACAGATGTCTTTATTTTATTTCGGACGAAGCAGCCTGTAAAATGCCATCGTGTAACACCCCGGCTGATGAATCTGGGAGATGAACATCTGATCCGGCTGGAGATAATTTCGGAGGCAGGCAGGGATCTTTATTTTGAAGTGATAGATGAGATTCCTGTACAGTTTCAACTACGTGATTTCTTCGTTGAGTTCCGACTTAAGCCGGGTGAGCGGAAGATGATTGAATATACACTTCGTCCGGTGGTGAGAGGAGAGTATAAATTCAATCATGTGAATGTGTATATTCATTCTGTTCTCCGACTGGTTCAACGCCGTATTGTTTTCGAGCAGAAAACAGAACTGCCGGTGTACCCTTCTATCATTCAGATGAAGAACATGGCCTTGCAGGTGTTTAGTGGAATTACACGACAATCAGGTATTCGTCGTTTGAGGCGCCTCGGACACAGCTATGAGTTTGAACAAATCAAAAATTATGTTTCCGGTGATGATTATAGAAGTGTGAACTGGAAGGCTACGTCACGACGAAGGGAACTAATGGTGAATCACTATGTGGATGAGAAGTCGCAGCAAATTTATTCGGTGATCGATAAAAGCCGGAGTATGATGCTTCCTTTTAATGGATTAAGTCTCATGGATCATGCGATTAATACTACACTTGCTTTGTCGAATGTGATTTTGAAGAAGGATGATAAGGCCGGTCTTATAACGCTTTCTGATAAGATCGACAGTTTTGTAGTAGCAGAGAGAAACAGAGTTCAGTTAAAGCGAATGCTGGATGCACTGTACAAACAAGAGGAAAGTGATTGTGAATCTAACTATGATCTGCTCTATACCGCAGTGAGACAGAATATCCATGTGCGGAGTCTCCTGTTCATGTACACGAATTTTGAAAGTATGTATGCATTGGATCGTGTGCTTCCCATATTGCGAAAGCTCAATAAACTGCATTTGCTCGTGGTGGTATTCTTTGAAAATTCAGAAGTGAAAGATTTTATGAATCAACCTGCCGGTTCAGTACGAGATGTTTATACTAAAACAATCGCTCGACAGGTAAATGCAGAGAAAGCACAAATCGCTTTCAGATTACGTCAGTTCGGCATTCAGGTAGTATACACAACACCTGATGATCTCTCTATCAATACAATTAATAAATACCTCGAGTTAAAAGCGAGAGGTATGATTTAATCAACGACGGTTGATCACCACTGTTTTCGCAAGACGATCATGCAAGCTTTGTTTTCGCTGATCAAATGCAGCCATGATAAATCCAATCCCCAGAATTATTCCGGATAAAATTTTCGCGAAATATCTTCCGGTTGCTTTGGCGAAACTAATCCGCTCGCCTTTTTCATTCACCACAACAATTCCTACTGCCATCTTGCCCAGCGTTGCACGGTTTTTTGAGCTTTCCATTAATGCATAGTAGAGCCAGTTGATTACAATCATTCCCGTATACATTAATCCCATCATCGCCATCAAAGACGAAGGATTGCTCATACGTTCGGCTAAACTGTTTGAATCACCAAGCGGCAGAAAGACTATACCTGCCATCACCAATGCATTGGCTATGTACATCACGAATGAATCAATCAATGATGCCGCAACCCTAATCCAAAAACCCGAATAAATCATGCGGGGAGCGGTATGTTCAATGTCCAGGATTTCTTCCATTTTCAGCTATTTTCTTGTTCCGAAATATAGCCAATTGATCAATTCTTGGGCTATTTTGACAGGATTTCGGCTACCTGCTTTTCGAATAGTTGTAACCTGTTTTGTCAACTGAAGGGCGTTGTTTTTCTAAAAACCCGGTGTTGCCCCTCGTCCTGTTTTGACAGAATATATTGACTAACAGTAAATTGTATATCAGGCAATATTCGGTTGATCCTCAAACTTTTCCTCCTTAGAATTGTTCTAAATAAGCTATTAAGCCGTAACTTTGCCCTATGATAACTGTGACTGAAAAAGCCCGCGAAAAAGCCTATGAGCTGATACGTGCTGAAAACCGCCCGGAAGATTCCTTCATCCGTGTAGGGGTTCAGGGAGGTGGCTGCTCTGGTTTGAGCTATATGCTTGAGTTTGATAACCAAATGAAGGCAGACGATAAAGTGTTCGAAGATAAAGGCATTAAAATCGTTTGTGATAAAAAAAGTTTCCTGTATCTCATCGGGACTGAACTCGATTTCAGCGATGGACTGAACGGAAAAGGATTTCAATTCAATAACCCTAACGCTTCCAGAACCTGCGGATGTGGCGAATCGTTTGCTGTGTAATTCGTTGCACTGCATAAATGCTGTATCTCATAAATTGATATTATGTCTGAAGACTTAAAAATACTCGACGAAGTCACGAACTCTGAATACAAATGGGGCTTCGTGAGTAATATTGAAAGTGATAATGCACCGAAAGGATTGAGCGAGGATATTGTTCGGTTCATCTCGATGAAAAAGAATGAGCCGGAGTGGTTGCTGGAATGGCGTCTGAAAGCTTTTCGTCATTGGCAAACATTAACAGAGCCGAAATGGCCGAATGTGAGTTATCCGGAAATTGATTTTCAGGATATCATTTATTATTCTGCTCCGAAGAAGAAGATTACGTTGAATAGTCTCGATGAACTGGATCCGGAAATCAAAGCAACATTTGATAAACTCGGCATCTCTCTGGAAGAACAGAAGCGTTTAGCAGGTGTAGCAGTGGATGCTGTAATCGATAGTGTGTCGGTAAAAACCACTTTCCGTGAAACATTGGCGGAACTTGGAATTATCTTTTGTTCATTCAGCGAAGCAGTACATGATTATCCTGATCTGATTAAAAAATACCTGGGATCTGTTGTTCCTTATACCGATAACTTTTATGCAGCATTGAATAGTGCTGTTTTCAGTGACGGTTCGTTCTGTTATATTCCAAAGGGTGTTCGTTGTCCGATGGAGTTGAGCACCTACTTCCGCATCAACAGTGCAGGTACCGGACAATTTGAACGTACATTGATTGTTGCCGACGCAGGTGCCTACGTAAGTTATCTCGAAGGCTGTACTGCACCGATGCGTGATGAAAACCAATTGCATGCAGCAGTAGTTGAAATTGTTTCGCATACTGATGCAAATGTGAAGTATAGCACAGTGCAGAACTGGTACCCGGGAGATAAAAACGGAAAAGGTGGTATCTACAATTTCGTGACCAAGCGCGGAATCTGCATGGGTGATCGTGCGAAAATTTCCTGGACACAGGTAGAAACCGGTTCCGCAATTACCTGGAAATACCCGAGTGTAATCTTGAAAGGTGATTATTCCACCGGCGAATTTTACTCTGTGGCTGTTACCAACAATATGCAGCAGGCCGATACGGGAACTAAAATGATTCATATCGGAAAAAATACCCGCAGTACGATCGTTTCAAAAGGTATCTCCTGTGGTCGCAGTCAGAATTCGTATCGCGGATTAGTGCGCATCGGAAAAAATGCAACGCATGCCCGTAACTTCTCGCAATGTGATTCACTGCTTATCGGCGATAAGTGTGGTGCACATACATTCCCGTATCTCGAAGTAGGAAACAAAACAGCGAAAGTAGAACACGAAGCAACGACCAGTAAGGTAGGTGAAGATCAGATCTTCTATTGCAATCAGCGTGGAATCTCTACCGAAGATGCGGTGAACCTGATCGTGAATGGTTACTGTAAAGAAGTGTTTAATCAATTACCGATGGAGTTTGCAGTAGAAGCGCAAAAACTCCTCGCAATATCTCTCGAAGGTTCTGTAGGTTAATCTGCGAACTTTCTACCGTGCAAGCTTATTGCTGAAACGGTATTCATTCAACTTATTTCATCGAAGAAAAATGATGTTATCAATAAACAATCTCCAGGCGTCTGTTGAAGGTAAACAAATCCTGAACGGACTTAATTTCGAAGTTAAACCGGGCGAAGTACATGCCATCATGGGACCAAATGGTTCCGGAAAAAGTACATTGGCATCTGTTCTCGCGGGTCGTGAAGAATATGAAGTAACAGGCGGGAACGTATCTTTTCTGGGAGAAGATCTGCTGGAAATGTCGCCGGAAGATCGTGCACGTCTCGGTTTGTTCCTCGCTTTTCAATATCCTGTTGAAATACCTGGCGTTAGCAATGCCAACTTTCTTAAAACTGCAGTGAATGAGGTGCGCAAAGGCCGTGGTCTTGAAACGCTCGACTCAAAGGAGTTCCTTAAACTGATGAATGAGAAAATGAAATTGGTGGAGATGGATAAAGCCATGACACAACGTTCAGTGAATGAAGGTTTCAGTGGTGGCGAAAAGAAACGCAATGAGATTTTTCAGATGGCAATGCTCGAACCAAAACTGGCGATTCTGGATGAAACAGATTCAGGTCTGGATATTGATGCATTACGTATCGTTTCAAACGGTGTAAATGCATTACGTAGTCCGGAGCGTTCGTTCATCGTGATTACTCACTATCAGCGTTTGCTTGATTATATCGTTCCTGATTTTGTGCATGTATTGTACAAAGGAAGAATTGTGAAATCAGGTACCAAGGAACTCGCATTGGAGCTGGAAGAAAAAGGATACGACTGGATTAAAGAAGAAGTTGCTGTAAACGCCTGATAAGATGTCGACAATTACTACACATACCACTGCGGTTCAAACCTATTTACAGGAAGCGCAGGAATTCGCTGATCGTTTCGGCAATACTTCGCCGGAGTGGATGGCGTTTCGCCGCGCCGCTGCAGATGTTTTTGCAAAGACGGGATTCCCGACTACAAAACATGAGGAATGGAAATACCTGAACTTTGCGTCGTTGCAATCGGGTGGATTCCGTACTGCCTCGCCGAATGATGCCCAACGTCTCGAAAGTAAGGATGCTGCTCAATACAGATTGGCTGGTGCTGATGCTGCTTTGATCGTGATTGAAAATGGTAAACTCAATGCTGCTGCGTCCACGTTGGATCAGCTTCCTGCTGGGATACGTGTTGGAGATCTCGACGAGTTAGGACATCTCCCGGAAGTACAGGCGCATTTGTACAAGCATGCCGCTGTAGAAGGAGAACCATTTGTTGCACACAATACGATGCTGAGTTTCTCGCCGGTTATTGTATTGGTAGAGAAGAAAGCGAAAGTGCAGCAGCCTGTACAGTTGGCGATGATTGCGATGGCAGGAATGGATGCCGTTTGTGTACCGGTGCGTATTCTGATAATTGCTGAAGAGCAATCGGAATGTACCATCATGGAGAGTTATCATACTCACGGTAACGGCTTACCGATATTTACGAATTCTGTAACCGAAACGATCATTGGTAAAGCTGCAGTTGTTCATTATTCCAAAATACAAGTGGAAGATGATTCAACAACACATGTTGCCTATCATAAGGTTCATCATGCACGTGATAGCTACCAGCATCTCACTACTTTAACTTTGGGAGGTGCGCTGGTTCGGAATAATCTGCATATTCGCCTCGATGATGAACAGATTAACTCTTACCTCAATGGGTTGTATGTGGTGAATGGTACACAGGTGGTGGATAATCATACACTGGTGGATCATGCCATGCCTAATTGCCATAGTAATGAACTTTACAAAGGAATCATTGATGAGCAGGGGCAGGGAGTGTTCAATGGAAAAATCTGGGTGCGTCAGGATGCACAGAAGACCAATGCATATCAGAGTAATAAAAACTTATTGCTCAGTAACGAAGCATCCATGAATACCAAGCCTCAGCTGGAGATTTATGCAGATGATGTAAAGTGCAGTCATGGTGCTACTACAGGTCAACTCGACGAAGAAGCGTTATTTTATCTGCGTGCTCGTGGTATCGGTGAAGCAAATGCTCGTGCATTGCTGAATCATGCCTTTGCAGCCGATGTAATCAATCAGGTAGAGAATGAAAATATCCGCGAGAGCCTGATGGCATTACTCGACGGGAAGTTGATTTAGTATTGGAAAGAAGTCGCAATAAATAAAGTGTTGCGTTAGTTATAGAAGGAAACTAATTGTCAGATGACTACATTCAATGTAAATAAACATAG
>JBIIRF010000091.1:0-7804 GCA_044341715.1 Bacteroidia bacterium
CAGAGATAAAAAGCAGCCAATCGCGAGCTTTACTTGAATACATCCGACATTTACAAGTATTGGTTGTCACCACAGGAAAGAAGAACTCCTCACTTTCATCAGATATCGTTATTACGAGTAAAGATAGTGCCTCCCGTAAGAACGAATTTCATATTAACAGCGAAAACATCCGTAAAAAAGGAATGAAAGTTTCGTCTGAGTTGATCGAGATAATGAACGGTCAGCCAAATCACCATTTTCAGGGAATTTCTACTATGCGTACCCGTTAGAAATATTTTTCAAAAAGTGAGTAACATTCACCTTTTCTACGAGTATAAAACCCATACAAAACCATCAACATGAAAACAAAATCAACCATCAAATCCATGCTAATTGCTGGTTCCATGCTCTGCATGATTCCAGCTGTTTCGTCTGCACAAGAAGAGAATAAAACAGAACAAACAACAACTGTTGCTGCTGCGCCGAAAACACCGAATGATATTTCGAAAGACTTTACCGGTCTCTCTCTTTCTCCCTCGACTTTACATTTTAATCTCACTCCCGGAAAAAGCAAAACGATGGAAGTGAAAATTAAAAATGACACGAAGAAGAAGTATGTATTCCAGTCAAGTTTTTCAGATTTTATCATGGGCACAAATGGCAAGCCTGTAGGTCAGCCAAACGGAAGTCAGAAGTTCGGCTTATCAACCTGGGCAACGATGTCTCCAAGCTATTTTGAATTAGAGCCGGGAACAACGCAGAAGATAATGGTAACAGTTAATGTACCGGAAGGAGTTGAATCGAATCATGCTGCATGGACAGTGCTCATGTTAGATGAAGTAACTAAGCGTGCTCCTTTAAATGTAAATGGAAATGCGAATACCATTGCATTGGGTATTACTCCATCCATTGGATTTGGTGTATATATTTATCAAAATCCTCCCGATCATCAACTCGAGAAAATTGAAATCGAAAATTTTGTATTCAGTGATTCTACACAACATCGTCAGTTAAAATTAAGTGCCTCCAATTTAGGAGAAGGAATCGGGTTTTGCACATCGTATGTAGAAATTACTAACCTCGCTACCGGCGAACAGCAAAAATTAAAAATGCAGAAGTTCACCATTCTCCCGGGATTTGAGCGTGTGTTCTATTATGACATCCCGAAAGAAATGAAACCTGGTAAATACTCTGCTGTAGGAGTAATCGACACCAATAATCCTGACCAGGTAACTGCAGCAGAAATTGAATTCAGTATACAATAACGTTCTTATATAATTTCATTCAAATCAATCAATCAAAAATTTAAAAAAAGTGAAAAAATTAATCTTAAGAGCCGCGATGGTTGCAGGTATGCTTGCTGTCGCCGGTACATCCTACGGACAATTACAGGATGAGAAAAATGTCACCATGACGATGGATCTTCAGCCGATCCTTCAGTTGGAGATGAGCACACCTGATCAGGTGGATTTCGTTTTCGACAAACTGGGCGATTACTACGGTGGTATCACCAAGTATGGCGCAACAATTCTGAAGGTAAACTCTACTGTTGCCTGGGATTTGTATGCAGTTGGTACTTCAAATGATGGTACTTACTGGGATGAGCAAATGGAATACGGTACCGGAACTGATCCGAATGCTGTTGACCAGTTGCCATTGCAATTGCTGGAACTTCACCAAAGTGAAGCAAACGCAAATGGTGCATCTGCTACCGGTTTCCGTACTGATTACAGTTCTGCATTCGCTGCTGCACCTTACACGCCAGGTGAAAACAACGTGTACGCATCAGCTACTCCTTATGTATTGCCGGGTCTCACCGAAAAATACATTCAGGGTCACAGCGGAACAGCTGATTTCGCTCCAGGTGGATCATACCTTACTCAAGGTAGTGCTACCAACTCAATCTATTACTATGTAATCGATTACCGTATCGTGCCAGGTCTGCCGGCTATCTTCCCGACAGCTGCTGATAACGGAACACCTCCAGCACAGCTCGACTTAGTAACGGCTAATGGTGCCGGATCATACGCACAGCCTGGTGTTTACACCATGAATGTGAAGTACGTATTGATCGAGAATCAATAGTCCGCTTCCCCGGGGGAGGTTGCTTAAACCACAGCCTCCCCTTTATTACCAACCAAAACCTACATGAAAACCAAGTCACCACTATTGCTCTTCAAGGCAATCTGTTGCTGTATCGTTCTGCTTTTTGCAGTTGATACAGTGATGGGTCAATGTGGTGCACCTTCCACTGCGAACTGTCAGGGCGTTCCCTCCAGTGAGCTGATCCAATCCAGTAACGGAACAGTTGATTTTACATTTGATGATTTTTCAAAGTATCGTTCCGGTATCACCCTAAGTGGTGTTACAACTCTTCGTTTGAAAGTTCTACCGAATAACGGCTCATGCAAATGGTCGTTACGGGTTTATATAGAAAATAATCCAAGTTCAGGTACGCCGGTTGATGAATGGGAAACCATTAACAGCTATGGTGCCGGAACCAACCCTCCTACTCTTGATCTTCTTTCTTTTAAAGTCTATAACGGCTGCGGCACTCCGATAAATAATAATGTTTATCAGAACTTCGTAGCAGTGAACGGCGCTTTTGTTGATATAATCAATGATGTGACTTTAACATCTGCCGGCGGATGTACAACCAACGTTAATGGTGCCGGTACTTATCTGACCAATCCTTCTGAGTTTACTTTCATGATCGATTATCGCGTTGTGCCGGGATTAAACTTCTCACCGGGCGTATATCAGTTAAACCTCCACTTCTGTCTTGTAGAACAACCCTGATGCTGAAGATCAACATATATAACAACACGTTCCGTACGCTGCATTTGTCAGTGGCGGTGATGTTGTTATTGTGTTTGTTCACATTGCCGGTTTATTCACAAAACACCGATAGTACGGCTGTTGATAGTTTGCCGGTTCCTGCAATAAAAAACGGAACAGCACTTCCCGGAGCAGATGTAGTAGCACGTTTTCATTCGGAAAGTATTGAATTGACATCTAAAGAACGTTTTGTTTCTAACGCATTGGTGATTACCAATAATAAAAACGAAAAAATTTCTTTTATACTCGAAATCGTTGTACCGGCATCGTGGAAAAGCATCGGCGTAGCCGAAAAATTTTACGAAATCAACCCGCATGACTCTATTGCCATTCCGGTACGTCTGATTCCGGGTATTAAAAACGGTGAGGGTAATTCTGTGAATGTACAAGCACTGGTTGTTAGTGATGATCAGGAATTATTAAGCGATGCCATGTTTAATGTTCATCGTAAAAAAAATATCCGCTGGACCGTCGACAGTGATAATGGAAGTAAGGTTTATTTTCCGGTATCAGATAGCATAGTGCCTTTTTCTATTCAGGTGAATAATGAAGGAAATGAAAAAGTTGATCTCCTTCTTTCTAAAAAACAGCTGGGAACCAGAATTGCTATTGAAGATGAACAGCCAATGACGGGTCAGAATACTTACCATGAGCTGCAGCTGGATCCAATGGAAGATACTTCTCTTTATTATACTGCTTCCTTAAGAAACACCTTCGCTAACGACAGACGAATTGATATTGAAAATTATTCTCCGACGGCAGTCACTGAAGAAGTCAGGAATACCGTATTCTTTCAGTCGCAACTGTCGAATAATATGGAAGGAAATCTATACTCCGGATACAGACGTATGGATTTTGTCCGGTTATCTGATTCAAAAACGATTAACCCTTACGGTTCGGCGGTAATTCCACTGACCATTGATGCTAATTTATATAATATTCTCGGCATTCAACCAGTAATGCGGATGGATCTTCGTGGAAATACGATTCTTTCCAATGAAGCCATGCTTAGCTATCAGACGCTCTTTAACCTGACTTCATACCGTTACAATAATCAACTCACCAATGATATTTTCTACCGCGCTGCTTATGTTCACAAGAAAGGTGATATTCAGATCGGAAATATATCCGGTGGATTAAGTTTAGTGCCTATCAGCGGACGTGGTATCAGCGCTTCTTATTTTATTCGCCCGCAATTGCGCGTTGGAGGTTATTATGTTACCAACAATTTCCGCCAACAAACGAACAATGCCGATGCGTTTGGTGGATTCCTTCGCTACCAGTTTAAAAATATTGGAACCTCAACTATTCAGGCCGGACAAAGCAACTATTCCAACAACTCACGCATTAATAATTTTGCCAGCATGAGTAATTCGGTTCGGATTATTCCGGGACAGCAAATAAATTTTGGCTTTGCTGTTAGCAGCAACCAATATGAAGGATTATCGGAAAAGAAAACAGGTTACTCCTATTTTGGCGGATATGCAGGAAGCTTCCTGAAAAAGAAACTATTCACCAACCTGCGTGGGTCAGCGTTTAGTGCTGAATACAGCGCCAGCCGCTTACCAAGCTCCAATTATTTTCACCGAAGTTCGTATATTGCAAATAAGAAAATAACATTCATTTTACAGAACACTTTCAATATCTATCAGCAATATACCATCTATAATCAACAAGGTGCAACGGTAGAGAACCGAGTGAATTATAATCAGCTGTTCTTTAATTTCAATGCGAAAGGATCGCGTATAATGCCGGGTGTGTTTTACAATATAACTGAATTGAATAACTTCAAGCTTATTTACCGCGGACTCAGTTTTGACTACAGTAAAGCTTCCCTCAACGGAAGATCACGTTTTGGAACCTCATTTACCGGAGGATACAATACCTTACCTGATTACAGAGAAATTCCTGCTTACTTTACCATGCAGTTCTCGGTGGCGGCACAGCATAAAACGATTTCCTTTAACGGCCGTTATTTCTACGGACCACAGTATATTAATAGTCCAGATGCAGTCAGAAATACGTTCAAGTATCCGCAATCATTGTTTCTTTCTCTCGGTAAACAATGGCAACCAAGAAACCGCAGTTTTGTTTTCCAGACAAATTCTTCGTACACCTACATGAACCAATATAACCGCCACACGCTTGGAATATTTCCCGAAGGATATTATTTCACCCGTAACAGATGGAGGTTTAAATTATCTGCAGGATATTCGTTCAACAGCAGTCGCGTTGACAGAGATGTTCAAAGTTATAATCCGGCCTTCAATGATGAACCTGTTAGCAGAGTTGTCACTCATAACTTCTTCCTCAATGCAGGAATTCGTAAAGACCTGGGTATTCCTGTTCCAAAGAAACTTTCCAAGAAACGTTTTGCTGATGTAAAATTCACAGCGTTTCTCGACGTAAACGGAAACCGCATACAGGATAAAAATGAACTTCCTCTCCGGAACATCGTTGTGCGTATTGGTAATGATGAAATTATCACCAATGAAAATGGAAAAGCAGAAATCAAAAATATTGGCGGGGGAAATTATTCACTACACGCGATGTCACTTGTAGATCTGCAGGGATGGTATCCTTTACTTGATGATTCGCTTCAGATAAATATCAGCAGTGAAGTGAATATCCCGTTTGTAAAAGGAATTAAATTAAGTGGCAGTGTAGTTTTACAAAAAGCTCGTTATAGCAATGTCAGTGAAAAACCCGACCTGTCACGTATCCTTGTAACGGCCGTAGATTCAGCAGGACGAACTTACCAGGGTATCACCGATGGAGAGGGCCAGTATACGCTTTATCTGCCACCAGGAGCCTATATCTTAACTCTGGACGAGACGTTAATCGGAAAAGGCTTTACCGTGCTTAAAAACAACGCAGAATTGAAATTAAACGATGTGGAAAGTTTCAATTTCAATTTCTACATCCTCGAGAAAAAACGCAAAGTCAACATCAAAAAATTCTAAACCCCTCGCTGTGAGGGTAGATGCTGTATTTTTGCCTGATTTCATTTTACAAATTTACGGGGGAAATCCGCAACAGGGGGCAATGTTATTAAAAAAACCGGGCTGTTAAATTCCTGACTTTTTTTCCTCTGACTGTTTTTCACACATCCTATTAAATATATATTTCTTTAAGTTAAAGTATATGTTAATATATAGCTGTTCATAATGTGTATACTTTTATTCGTATTCTCTTGAGATTGGAAGTTATCGGGCTTTATTCACAATTTATCTTTAGAGATTAACAGGTTAATGTATTGATCAACAGAAGAAATTCACTTTTGTACACAGCTGTTAATAACCTTCAGTGTTGATGTTTTGTTGACTCTTTCTACCTTTAAATGGTTAATTAAAAAGTTCATAAGGATTCACAAGTATAACCCTTAAAAAACGGCCTTGCATTGGTTTTTATTTAAGCTATTGATGTTTTACAATTCCAAATAAAATTATGGTGTAGATATCAACAGGATTTTTGGGAATGAACAGGGATATGAACAGGGTTTATCCACAAATGTCTATGATGCCGGCTTTAATATTGGGTTCCGTGTCCATTATTGCATTGTTTTCCCAGGTTCTGATATAACATGTTGAATTACTACTATTTATGAAGAATAACATGAAAACAGCTATTTTTATGCCATGCTGATGTTAACTCCTGAGAAATTCAGTGATTATGAACTCATTGATTGTGGTGACTTCGAAAAAATCGAACGCTTTGGTAAATATATAACCATTCGTCCTGAACCACAGGCTGTTTGGTCGAGACGATTATCATTGAAAGAATGGGAATCAACTGCACATGTGCGATTTATTCCAAAAAGCAGTTCTGCAGGGAGTTGGAAGAAATTAAGAGATATGCCGGATCAGTGGCGTATGAAGTATTCCTTTAATAAGGAAGAAGAACTTGTTTTTCGTTTGGGATTAACATCCTTTAAACATGTAGGGATTTTTCCTGAGCAGGCTACCAACTGGGAGTTTATTTACAATCAGATAAAACGTATCAGTAAAAACGTGGAACAACCGAAAGTACTCAACCTCTTTGCTTATACAGGTGGTGCTTCTATTGCAGCAAAAACAGCAGGTGCTGATATTACACACCTGGATTCTATCAAGCAGGTTGTTACCTGGGCAAAGGAAAATATGGAGTTGAGCGGGCTGGATGGAATACGTTGGCTGGTTGAAGATGCGCTTACCTATGTTAAAAGAGAGGTGAAGAGAGGCAAAAAGTACCATGGTATCATTCTGGATCCACCGGCTTATGGTCATGGACCGAATGGAGAAAACTGGAAGCTGGAAGAGATGATTGGAGAAATGATGAAGGGTGTTTCGGAAATTTTAGAACCCGAGAATTCATTTTTAGTTTTGAATACTTATTCTCTCGGATTTTCTTCGCTGATTATTCAGAACCTATTGCAGGAACATTTTCCAAAACGAAAGGATGTAGCAACCGGAGAAATATATCTGCAAGCTACCAGTGGCGTAGTGTTACCGCTCGGTGTTGTGGGCAGAATTGGTTAAACTCTACCCCGCGTAGATCCATAAATTTTACTGTTTACCGGTAATAATTACCCCCTGTTTTCCCGTTTTATACCTCCTGATTTTTAGTACAACTTTATTTTGACTGTTACGTTATAAAGAATACCCCTAATTCCCCTTACATTTGCCTTATGTCCACCGCTGAGAATAATTACCGTGAGTTGCTGGAGAAGCTGGACGCTTTCATCCGCAAATACTACGCAAACCAGTTGATGCGGGGAGCTATCTATGCTTTTGCGCTCCTGCTGGGTTTTTATCTGGCTGTAACACTGCTCGAATCCTTCGCCTGGTTTAGTGCAGGTGTTCGCTCTGTATTGTTTTATACCTATCTGGCCGCGACTGTATTTGTACTCTGGAAACTGGTATTAACACCTCTCTTTAAACTTTACAGATTAGGGAAAACACTAAGTCATTCGGAAGCTGCAAGAATTATCGGCGATCATTTCGGGCAT
>JBIIRF010000092.1:0-7783 GCA_044341715.1 Bacteroidia bacterium
ATCCAAATTCGACTAACTGTAACTTGTCCTATTCTACAATAGATATATCACTTGATAACAACTTAGGTGGAGTGGTTAGCAAGAATAACTTAATAATAAATGACTCCTTATCTTGGGGAATTACAGCATGTAAACATGCCAATGGAAGGGATTGGTGGGTTATTGCTATGAAAGACAGCAGTGATAGTGTCAAAGTTATTTTGTATACCCAAAATGGCATTGAGCAAATAACAACGTATTCTTTGAGTTTCATCCCGAGAATATTCAAAGTTGTAACACAAATTTGTTTTTCGTTAAATGGTACTAAGTTGGCATTTCACACTTACGACAACTCAGTGGATAGAAACAGCTCAGTAATTCTTTGTGATTTTGATCGGTGTACCGGTAATTTTTCAAATATACAATCGATCCCAATAACAGCAGGCTCTTATTTATGGGGAATAAATTTCTCACCCAACAGTCAATTTCTATATACAAATAGTTCCGGTTACATTTTTCAAATTAATTTAACTACTTTAATTGTTGATACAGTCGCTATCTACGATGGATTCTCATTCCCAATACCAGCCGCGGCAACAACATTTATGCATGAATACCTCGCCGCCAACGGTAAAATCTATTTAACATCCGGCAACGGAGTCCAGCATCTCCATGAAATCAATTACCCTGATAGTGCAGGATTGGCCTGTGATGTGCAACAACATGCAGTGAGTTTGGGAGTTTGGCATTTTCGCGCCGTCCCCAACCACCCCAACTATAATTTGGGTCCTGTGGTGGGCAGTGTTTGTGATACCCTGAGTGTGGGGTTAGCAGAAGTAACACATGATTTTCATTTCACCATAACACCCAACCCGGTGAGTGATGGATGGGTAAAACTTACATATCTGCTGCCGCAAAATAAAGCGGGAGTATTAGAGGTATATGATTTAACCGGACAACAGGTGCATAGTTTGCAGTTACCACCCTGGAGTACTTTGCAATACGTACAACTGCCGGAGTTGAGCAATGGGCTTTATACCTGTTTGATCAGAAGTGGTGCCGGGAAGGTGGCGAAGAAAATGGAAGTGATGAGATGAGGAGTTTCCGCTTAGAATTTTTTCAGCTCTTTGCGTAAACTGTAGAGATAAATTCCTAAAGTAATCAGTTGTGTGAGCATCAGTCCGATGATGACTCCGGTTAATCCGAATGCTTTGATAATCGGATATGCCGTAAGAATACTGAACGCACTGCTGGCAATAAAGGAAATAAAAATCAGTTTTGTATTCTCCAATGTGCGGATAGCATAACGGAGCGGATAGCCTAAGAAGATGATAACATACAAGATGCAGAATCCGATCAGCATAAAACGATAGTCGACGAATTCAGAACCGTAGAAGGCGAGAATAATCTGTTTGCTGAAAATGGCAATCAGCGCCAGCAGGGTAAAGGTAATAATGCCCATCTGCATGGTGAACTTCCACAAATATTTAAACATCTTCTCGTTGCCTCCTTCGCGTTGTGAATTAGCGGCTCTTACAGGAATGATATTTTCCATTGCGAGGAATAATACGTGCGTGATGCCAACAATATTCTGCGCCATACGTGTCACACCTACGGCAAGTGGTCCCATGATAGCACCAGCTGCTATAATGAACAGGTTCCCGCTAAACCATTGCAGCAATGCTGTTGCAGTGAGCCATTTGCTGAAGTCCCAGTGTTCGAGAATCACCGCTTTTATGAGCTTGGTATTGAAACGCAAATGATCCATCGACCATAAACCGATAAGCGATGCATACAAAAAGAAAACAGCCGTAAGCAGCAATACGAATTGTGCATCCATCGATCGTACAAAATGGATCGCAAATGCGCTGAGCAATACTCCTCCATAAGCGATGGCATCAATGAGCAGTGATTTTAACGGTTTCCCGATGACGAAGAAATAGCGTCGGAAGAAATCCTGCAGGAGAAACGAAAATACGGCCAGTGGAAAGGCGAGAATGATACTTTGCACTTTCCATTCGGTGAGCAGATAACTCATTACAATCACCGAGATGAACGCCAGAAATCCCATAATACCGGCGAAGAAAAGTTGTTTAAAGACCAGCGATTGTAAATACTGCTTTTGATCTTCTGCCGATTTTTTACCACTCAGCGTCTGCATCGGTGCGATGATGAACGGCTGATTGATACTGCTGGCAATGAGTACTCCTAACCAGGCTATGCTGTACACACCGAAACCCTGTAGTCCAAGGTATCGCGCCAATACGACCGATGAAAGGAAACTAAATCCACTCACTACGGCCTGATCGGCATAGATAATGGCTGTTCCGTTCTTTAATAGTTGTTTTGGTTGGGCGATGCTGATGTGCATAATTTATCTTACCACATAAAGAGGTTGGTAAGGTGTGCCGGAAGTTTTTTCTTGCCGGTAGATTTGAGTCGGTTTGGTGTGATGTATCCGGTATGATTGCGTTTTTCCTTCATGGCGTTGAGGACATAATACACTTCCTCCAGACGGTATTCTTCTTTTACCATTTCGGCATTGGCAACGAGTTCGGTGCGGCCACTGTCGGCGCGTACTACATACAGATTGAGGTCGCTCCATTTCATGAATGGAATCGCATCGGTATGTTCTCCTACTTCGGGTGTGTCTATAATTACTGCATCGTATTGCTGACGCAGTTCTTCGATGATTTCGCGGGTGCGTTTGGTGGCGATGAGATGGCCGATTGGTTGCTCTGCTTCGCCGGAGGTTACTACATCCAGGTTCGGAATGCTGGTGAGCTGAATAGCATCCTGCAATGAACTCTGGTGGGTGTACACTTCCTTCATGCCGTTGCTGTTGCGGGCATCAAACCAATCGCCGATGCGTGGATTATACGTATTCAGGTCGAGCAGGATCACTTTTTTATCCTGCGCTGCCAATGTACGTGCCAGTTGTGCTGCGATGAAAGATTTACCTTCACCTTTGCGGGTACTCGTCACCGTTATAACCAGCGATTTATCTTCCGGCTTGTTCATCAGGATACGGGTACTGAGTGCGGTGAAGGCTTTGTAAGCAGGTTCGTCTTTGCGGAACTGTTGTACTTGTCCGATCACCGGTATTCCCGACTCCGGACTCAGATCTTCCGGTGTATGCACACTCGGATTTGCATAGTGACGGAAATACGCCAGTGCAACTCCGGTGATCATGCCGAGAAACAAGGCTACACCCCAGATCACCTCTTTGCGTGGAGCAACAGGTTCGGCAGGAATAGTAGCAGCTTCCAGAATGCGGTTGAAGGATACATTCACTTGTTGCGTGATGATCGCTTCAGTGCGTTTTTCAATCAGGAAGTTATATACTTTCTCAAAGAGATAGTAGTTTCTGTTTAACTCCTGGAGGGTGCTTTCTTTCTCCGGCAAACCTTTGAAGGAAGCTTTCTGTTCGTCGATGGCCAGGAAAATTTCATCTTGCTTTAAGAGCAGCTTGCGACGGGTATTGTTGATACTCTCTACCAGATACGCTTTCTGTTGTGCAATCTCGGTATCAATCGCTTTTACACGATCGTGTTCGGCGGTGTACTTACGCAGAACTTCTTCCCGCTCGCGGATTTTGGTATTTAATCGTCCGACACTTTCCGAAAAAAGCTGGTCGAGTACTGTACCATATTCAGGACCCGAGAATTTAATTTCTTTATTGCGGCGTAAGTAATCGCTCATATTCTCGAGGATACTCAGCTGCATATTTACATCCACTTTCTGAATCTCAAGTTCACCCAATGTCTTATAGGTGGCTTCTGTTTCCTGTGGAATATTAACGATTTCATTCTTGATGCGGTACGCTTTGATAGCATCACGGGCCGCTTCGAGTTCACGTCCAACGATGGCAATCTGCTGATTGATGAAATCAACGGTGTTACCCGCAAGATCCTGTTTCTGCTCGATACCCTGATCAATATAGGCTTCGGCAATTGCGTTCACCAGCTTCGCAGATTTCTCCGGAATAGGATGTGTATAGTACAGCTTAACGATATTCACATCTTTATCTACCGCTTTCACGATATAGCTGCTGTTCATCAGTTTTCCGGCGAGTGCGGTTTTGGAATAAACAACAAATCCCCAGGGTTTACTTAAACGTGATTTATGATAACGCAGTATTTCTTCGTTTTTACGGATCGTCACACAAATTCCGCGATCGCAGATTTCTTTTCCGAACTCTCCTTCTTTCTCTACACGTGTTCCCGCAGCATCGTAACTTAACAGGAATTTATTACCTTCTGTATGCACAAAATCGAAACGCATATTGCGGAACGATGAATCGGAATAGGAATAATCAACGGTAATCGGTGCCTCATGATACACTTCTTCTTCCTTGAGTTCACTATGTTCATAGTATTCAACGTAGAAGTCGAGTTTATCGAGTGCCTTTTCAAAGAGTGAACGTGATTTCAGTACCTCTACCTCGGTTTGTACTTTCGCATTCGCCTTGAATACATCAAAGTCGCGGTAAAGATTAGAGCCCGACATTCCGTCCTGGGCATCTTCAATTTTCAGCGTTGCTGTTGCCTGATACTCGGGCGTAGCTAGATACAGGTAGCGGGTAGCAATAATGCCCGAAAGCAACATGCAGACAACTACAATGTACCATCGCTTCTTTAGGGGGTAGAGTAATGATTGAAGTGAACCTGGGGTGCGCATAGATCAATCTTTAGATACATTATACACCAGTGCTAAGGCTGTCAGCAAACTGGCGAGGGGGATGAGTTTAGTCGCAAAGCGGTCGAAGGCTTTGTTGCGTCCGGGTGGAACATAAATAACATCTTTCGGAAGCACCATGAATTCATTCGCTGCCGATGAGGTAAGATCTATTTTGATAGTCTCCGTTCCGCGGATGACTTTAATTTCTGTTGTTTTGGAATAGTCGGTGAAGCCGTTAGCTTTTCCGATCATGTCTACCAGACGTGTATAATCTGTGTGGAAAGTATAATTTCCCGGACGCTGAACCTCCCCAAGTACTGTTACGGAGTTACTCATTAAACGTAAACTCAACACAGGATTCTGGATAAGCGCACTATAGGATTTCTTCAGCAGCTCTTCTGCCTTGGGAATAGTAAGACCTTCGAGTTTAACTTTTCCGATCTGCGGAAGTGTCACCTCCCCGTTCGGATCAATCATCACCCACTTACCGGATTCTTCCGGAGTGCTGTATACAGTATGAATCGATCCGATACTCAGATCATCATGACCCCAGATGCTTAATGAGATTTTATCTCCCGGAGCCAGGGACTTTTCATACGTTTCAGGCTCAGTATTCGCTCCTCCCTTTTTTGCGTCGGTTTGGTACAACGCATACTTGTTGCAGGAACTAAACATGAGCACTACAATCATGCTTGTAACAAACAGGATTGCTGCTTTTAATAAAAATTCGGTTTTTACTTTCATGGCGGTTTTGGTCTTTACATCCGCACGGAGGCACCATCACTTATAGCAATTAAACTGCAAACGGTTTGAAAGGGTTACAAAAACGAATGAAATCTGTTTTCGGTTGAAAAGTTATTTTCGAGATAAAACTGCTGTAATGAGTTGATTTACAAAGTCAATACGGAGTAAAATATTACATTCTCTACGCTTTAAAATACGAAGAAAAAAGTGAATTGTTACATTGTTTTCGAATAAATTGAAGGGTATTTCTTGCAGAATTTGACCTTTCCACACAAAAAAACCGAAGACTGGATTTCTATCTCCGGTCTTCGGTTCAATTTACTGTTCAGCGATGTTTACCGCACCATTAACTTCACCTGATGTTGCTCTTCACCAGCAGTAAGTACACAAGTGTAAATGCCACTTTGCAGATTAGCGGTATTGATTTCCGCTTTGTAATTGCCTGCGTTGAGTGTCTCCTGTAAGATGACTTCTACCAGACGCCCCTGCAGATCATACACACGGATATCCGCCTGCGAAGTAGTATTCAGTGAGAAAGGCAACAAGGCATAATCCGAAGCCGGATTCGGTTGCGGAGCAGAGAGGGAAATGCGCTGCGGATTCAGTTCCGGAGTACCTGTACTCATGCTTAGTGCAACGTCATCTATCAACAGCCATGTACCAATAGTACCGCCACTGCCACTGTTGCCAATGGTAAAGGTAATTGTCGCCGAAGCAGCATTCCCTGCAACAACTGTTGTAATGGGCACTACAATTTGCGTATAGACGGTAGCGTTAGTAGTTGTGGTATATCCTCCCGCAGCAGTTCCGGTATTTGAAGCGTCGTATAGAACGATAGCCGTCGCCAGTTCATCTGTGCCCTGCAAATTTGCTTTGTAATAGAAGCTCATGCTGCCATAATTTTGAGAAATCGGAAAACCAGTGCCACCAGCTCCGGTACAACTCGCCAAGGCCGGATACGGATTTCCAAAGGCATTCACCACTTCCATCCGCAAAGCTGAAGCACCACCGTACTGATCATTCGATTGCGTAACCGGCGTAGCAAGACCTGTTAAGTTATTCGTGTTCCAGTCCGTAGGATTTCCACCCGCCCAGGTTTCAAATCCTGCATTCGGCACCTGCGCAAACAACATAGATTGCAGCGTAACTGCACATAAAGAGAGTAATAGTTTTTTCATGGTATTTTGGTTGGTTAGTTAGTTCGGGTTATTAAATCAATTCATCATTCATCATTCATCACACATCATTCATCACACATCATTCATCACACATCATTCATCACGCCATCACGCCATCACGCCATCACGCCATCACGCCATCACGCCATCACGCCATCACGCAAAGTTAATCACTCCCACAGAGCATCAACATGAATATCAGCAGTAATCCACATGAATCTCCTCATAAAAATCACCCTCCCCGCGCAGCGGCCGTATAAAGCCGTATCCCCGCGCCAGCGGCCGTATGAAACCGTATGAAACCGTATGAAACCGAATGCAGCCCTCCGGGCTGCTCCCTGACTTTTTAACATTCCCCTCCTCAAAAGCCATCCATTTATCCCCCAATCCAACTTTGAAAAAGGCTAATTTCGTCTTCAATTATGCCGCAAGTAAGTATCATCAATCAATCACGCCATGCGCTGCCTGCCTATGAAACAGCGGCTGCCGCAGGCATGGACCTCAGGGCGCATCTGGAGGCGGCGGTGACGCTGCATCCCGGTCAGCGTTTGCTTATTCCTACCGGACTCTTCATCGCCTTGCCGGAAGGTTTCGAGGCGCAGATTCGTCCTCGTAGCGGACTGGCGTTTAAGCATGGGATCACGGTGTTGAATAGTCCGGGGACGATTGATGCAGATTACCGTGGCGAGGTGAAAGTGCTGTTGATCAATCATGGGCAGGAAGCCTTCATCATCAACGATGGGGAGCGGATTGCGCAGATGGTGGTAGCGCGTCATGAGCGGGTGGAATGGAATCAGACCGAATCGCTGGAGGAAACGAAGCGCGGGGCGGGGGGATTTGGTTCTACGGGGCGGTAGCCGCTGGCATCTGGCTACAAGCCACTGGCATCTGGCTACTGGCCGTGGTGATGGGTGATTTTATGATGATGTGATGTGAGGATGAGTATAGGATTGCAGATAAATTGAAACTTAAATATTAAATCAGATTTTATGAGAATCATCGTTCCAATGGCGGGTATGGGAAAACGGATGCGTCCCCATACGCTTACTACTCCTAAACCTCTTGTGCCTGTTGCGGGAAAGCCGATTGTGCAGCACCTGGTGGAGGATATCATCCGGATGTGTAATCAGAAGGTGGAGGAGATCGCGTATGTGGTGGGTCATTTTGGTGAGGAGGCGGAGAAGAATCTGGTGAAGATTGCT
>JBIIRF010000093.1:0-7781 GCA_044341715.1 Bacteroidia bacterium
GCTTTCAACTTCAGCCACGAACCGGTGTATAATGATGATGGAGGATATAAATACTCAGATGCATTATCCTATAGTGCAGGTGCCGACATTAAGTATGGAATCGATGATCGTTTTACCCTCGACATGACCTTGCTGCCTGATTTCGGACAAGTACAATCTGATCAGATCGTAAAAAACCTGAGTTATCAGGAAATAGTATATGATGAAAACCGTCCCTTTTTCAAGGAAGCAATAGAACTCTTCAGCAAAGGAAATCTTTTTTATTCCAGGCGAATCGGAAAAACTCCGTCCGGCTTTTATGATGCATTTGATGATGTAGGTCCCGGTGAAAAGCTGGAGGAGAATCCAACCAAAGTAAAATTATTGAATGCATTGAAAATTTCCGGAAGAACAGATCATGGTCTCGGTATTGGATTCTTCAATGCAGTCACTGATAATGCTTACGCAATCATAAATACCGGAGAGAATGGTACTCGAAAAGTACTTACAGAACCATTCACGAATTTTAATATACTCGTACTGGATCAACAATTTAAAAACAATTCGAATATATATTTTGTAAATACCAGTACAATACGACGTGAAGATTTTGACGATTCCAATGTCAGCGCTTTATGAATTAAACTCAGCAATAAGAAAAACACATACCTCTTTTCAGGAGAAGGAATAATCACTCAAAACTTTTCGAAAGATGAAACAAAAGATGGGAATACTTTCACCAACTCTATTGGATACAAGTACAGTTTAGGGGCTGAAAAACTTGGAGGCAATTTCGGATATGGAGCATACCGGAATGTCACAAATCAGGAATATGATGCTACCGACCTTGGATACTTTCGTATAGCAGGACAAAACAATACAGAGGCCTATTTCCGGTTTAACCGATACAAACCATGGAAATTCATTCGTGAAACCTATAATAATGTAAATTTTTATTTCGCTGATGACTACAAAACCGGAAAGTTGGGTGACAATAACATGAGTGTAAGTTTATTTGCCAATCTCATGAGTTGGAATGCGGTATTCGGTGGAGCCGGAGGAATGTTTTTCCGCTCTTACGATTTTTATGAGGCCAGAATACCGGGAGTTATGTTCCGAGGACTCAGATATTATTACACTTACATGGGTTTCAGCACCGATTACCGTAAAAAATTTGCTGTTGATTACACATTCAACTTTTCTAACTTCATGGACCGCTTCCAATGGTTTGGTTACAATAACGATTTAAGTTTCCGTGTAAGACCAAACGACAAACTCTTCTTTGTCTATTCCATTGGATATTACTACGACCCATTCAACGTAGGGTTCGCCAATTTTGACAATGACGGCAATCCGATTCTTGGTGGACGCAGATTGGATACCTGGGAAAACAATCTGAAAGGAAGTTATATTTTCAAAAACAATATGTGGATTACACTTATTGCACGACATTATTGGATAACCGGAGAATACAAAAAATATTTCCGGCTGGATGATGCTGGTGAACTAATAGACGCTCAAGATTACACAGCGAACAACAATTTCAACTTCAACATTTTCAACCTTGATCTTGTTTACGAATGGCGATTTGCACCAGGCAGCATACTCAACATTGTATATAAAAATTCCTTATCGGATGAAACAAGTGTAGTTGGACATAATTTCAGTTCCAACATGAACCGTATCATGAGAGATCCGCAAGCAAGCACTGTATCAATTAAGGTCCTTTATTTTTTGGATTACCTGAAAGTGCATGGCAGAATTGGGCGCAAATTTCATAAAACAACCGCTGAAAAAGCTACCGGTTTCCATCCACAAAACCGAAGCAGACAATCTGCTAAATCAATGCGTCTATAAAATCAGACATATCGCTCATAAAGGCCTTTCCTTTATCCTTTGCATAGTTCTGATGCAATTCATAGTTTATCTCATCCTTGGTCAGTGCACCGGATTTTTTCAAATTAAACAACCACTCTGAAATTGATGTAGGTCTTGGCCCCCAAACACGAAGCACATCACCTGAATTAAAATCGAAAGCAACCAACACCGGTATTGATTTAGATCCATTCGTCAAGTAATCATTGATATAATCGGTAGAATCTCTCAAAACATAGAAAGCCTCTAACATCGTCGGGTTTGACTCCACCATTTTGTTCATCCAGGGAAGTGTTTGAGCTGCATCACCACACCATCCTTCTGTAATAATCATAAAGCCGGTTTGTCGCCCGATCATTTTAATTTTATCCTTCAGGACTGCATCTAAGACCGCCGTTTTATCCCATCGCTTCATTCGCTGACGGTTCAAAGTTGATTTATCTACTCTTTCCGGCAATTGATCTGGGCCGGTAGTTTTCCCTTCCTCTAAAAGTTGATCTATCAGCTCCAGATATCCTTCATAATTCAGGCCATCCGCCCTTAATTTGGTAACATTAATCTTTCTCATATGTATTCAGGCCAAAAATACCGTATTCTATCGCTTTAGAATGTTATCTTTGATACATAACACAGAAATACAATGAAAGTTCCGCAAGGGCTTAGAATACTACCCCTCATTCTTTTACTCCAATTGGGACAGACAGCAAAGAGTCAGGAACTAATGCTCGACTCCAATATGCTTCACATCAATGTGGGCGCTTATGGAACAGCCTATAGCAGTGTTTTTGACCGTGATGGTGAACGCAAACAAACCACCGATATTCTACATGGAGGTTTAAAGCTGCAGTCGGAATTATGGCTGAACTCCAGATGGAATCTGATGTTGAATGCCCCTTTACTCATCTACAACAATGCTGCAGCAAGTGAAGCACCCGGAGGACTAACAGAAGACGAAAGTAACATCGGAGTAGGTGACATTGAGGTTGGATTACGTTATGGAATAAAACCTTTCCGGAAATGGTCTGCTGCCTTTTCCATCTGGCAAAGTACTGCAAGTGGAACACGGGATGAAAAAACATTTCTCCATACCGGATTTCACGATTATTACACCCGACTTGGATTCCAGGTTCAATTCAAACAAAATCCAGGATTTTATCTGGGAACACTTCTAAGTTTCACCAACCGCAACAAGGGATTTAGTGATGAATTTCAGGCAGGGATTTATAGCAGGATTCACCTCTACAAGTCGCTCCACTTACAATTATATGCAAATGGCATTCAACCTCTCGAGAATGGTGACGAAGAACCAATCATTTATCAATATGGACTCTATCATAACAACCGGGGTATCATACAAACAGGTGCCGACTTATTGCTAAAAAACAAAAGTACGGCTGAACTTTTCATTGGAGCAAACACACCAATAAGAGGCCAATATATCTATACATCAGCAGTAGTAAGAATAGGAGCTTTAGTTAAGTTGAATCTGAAGAGGAAAAATAGTAATCCCATTATCCTGCAAGAGGAGAAAGGTACATCACAATAAGGTGCTACTTAAAAGATATTCGGAAGGACGAAAAATAACAATGCCATAGACAGAAAAAATGCCATTGTCAAACCAACTCCGAAGCGTTCAGCAGCACTAAGCGGATAGGCCTCATAGCGGCGAACCAACTCCAGCATTGTTTTTTCTTCTTTCATTTTGGGCTTTCGTGTATGCAATTATAATAAAAACAAATAAAGATTTGGTAATAGAACGGACATAATTATTAAAAATTATGTGTTAAGAATTGAACGGATAAGATCAATATCCCTAATAGCATCCCTAATATTACCAAATGTAAAATATTTGAAGGGCGCTGTAGCCAATGACGCTGAAACATCCAAAGCAGCTTTTGTCGCTGAAGAAAATTCAGTTGTACGAGATACTCCCGTTGGTTATTTCCATACTCTGATTCAGTAATTATGCCATTCACTCTAGCCATGAGTTTACGGTCATTAACTTCATAGCTAATGTTGATATCGGTCTTGTCAAAATAGAATGATTTAGGTGCGGAAAAATCACCTTTATCTTCCCTAAAACTAATTTTGCGGCCTTTAACAACCAATTCCCCTTTCGACTCCAGGAACTTGCCTTTTGAAGAGGTAAAGAAGTTACGTTTAATACGCATAGGGCATCCTTTTTTTTAAGTTTAAGCAATACTCTTCCCCGCCATCAGATGGTAGATCCAATCAACCACCGGTAGAACGGTACTTTTCTTAAAAGGCCTGGAATTAGCCGGAAAACGGCAATTCGAAATGTAGCAAAGACATTGATTCACAGCAACTACAACCAAAGTAAAGTACAGTTTATTATTAGTTTTGTACAAGGAGAGAGTCGCTGACCCCAACATTTAAGGGTAAACTCCTACATGAATCAAAAATGAAGTCGTTGACTTAAAGGACACAAAGAAGGCTTATTTCACGTAAAACTCCTGATAAACAATGCATCTTTGCAAACTATGCAGCTGAACGTTTATCAAAAGTTCAGCTGTATTATAAAATTCAAGTTGTCCTGACTTATGAAAAGAAACTGGCTACTCTCTATCTCTCTTCTTTTAACTGTAATTCTAAGTGCTGTTACCAGCAAATCAACAGCACAAGATGGTTATGAATTAAGGTTCAAGATAAACGGCCTGAAAGATTCACTGGTTCACATCGCCAATTATTACGGCGATAAACAATATCTAAAGGATTCCGCATATGCAGATGCCAACGGAAACATTCTATTCAAAGGGGCTGAATCATTACCTGGCGGAATTTATTTATTCGTCTTCCCTAACAAAACATATTTTGAATTCCTGATCGACAAAGAGCAAAAGTTTAACCTGGAATGTCAGATAGGAAATGTCATAGAAACCATGAAAATAAAAGGTTCAAATGATAACATACTTTTTTATGAGTATTTAAAATTTATTCAGGATCGATCTAAAGATGTTGAACCTTTAAAAGCAGAACGCAAAGTAAAGGCCGATAATCATCAGCCAACTGATTCAATCGATGAAAAAATCAAAGCAATTGATAAGCGAGTAATTGATTTCAAAACCAACTTTATCAATACTCATCCCGACTGCATCTTGAGTGCTATTTTCAAGGGTTCCCAGGATCCGGAAGTACCTGAATTACCAATCAAACCAGATGGTACGCGCGATTCTGCCTTTGCCTACTATTATTATCGTGATCACTATTTTGACAAATTAGACCTTTCCGACGAGCGTTTACTTCGCTCTCCAATCTATCATAATAAGCTGCAGTATTTCACCAAAAACCTGATGATTCAGATTCCTGATTCCATCATTCCTATGGCTGATATGCTCGTGAGTGCGGCCTCAAAAAACAAAGAGACTTTCAAGTATATGGTTTGGTACCTGACCAACACCTACGAAACGTCCAATATCATGGGAATGGATCAGGTGTTCGTCCATCTCGTAAAGAATTATTACACGAAAGAAAAAGCTTATTGGGTGGATGAAACTACACTCTATAAAATAAACGACCGTGCACGTATTCTCGAGCCCATTCTACTTGGCAAGAAAGTGAAGAATCTTATTTTGACGGATAGTTCGGGAGTTTATCAGGCATTATACAATGTCACTACACCTTATACCATTTTGTATTTCTGGGATCCGGATTGTGGACATTGCAAGAAAGCAACGCCTAAGGTGAAAGCCTATTATGATAAAGTAAAATCGAAAGGAGTTCAGGTGTTTGCTGTTTGTACAGAGGTGGAAATGGAGAAATGGAAGAACTATATCAAGGAAAATAAACTCGACTGGATTAACGTTGCTGATCCCAAACTCCAAAATAACTTCCGCGAAGAGTTTGATATCAAAACAACTCCTCAGATTTTCATTTTAGATAAGGACAAGAAAATTCTGGCGAAGAAAATCGATGAGGAAACTTTAGAGAAGATCATGGACAAAGAGCTGGAAAATGCCGCTAAGAAAAAATAGTTATAACGCCCCGGAACAACCGGGGCTTTTTTATTTTCGATGGTTACGTCTAAGCTGTTTTTGTTGTATCCATTTATCCCAAAAGCAAACTATCAGAAATGCATAGAACAAACTTCCCATTGTGATGATCACCAGATGACGTGTCCAGTTCCAGCTTAATCCAATCGCCACACGTGCAATTGCTATTAACCCGGCAACAAACAATATCTTTCCCCAGAAAGCGCTGCCTTCAAAAAACACCTTCCAGCTTGTAGCGGAGAATACTTTTTTCGGATCTATATACCAGTGAAGCATAACCAACCCTCCTGCTACTGTACTTATATACCATGCGATATAACAATTTCTAACATCGTGCCCGGCTAACTTTGAGAAGTCAATAAGGAATGGAATTCTATGCGCCATATAGCCATTGGCATGGCAGAATGAATCCCATAAAAGATGGCTGCATATTCCCGCGAGTCCGGATACAAGAAATATTACCCAGTTTTTTTTCAGCCAACCGGCAAAATCCGGAATTCTCTCAATCGACAATTCATTTCGCAGGAAGTGTAAACGCGGTAATACAACACCTGCTAATGAATGATGCCAGACAAAGGATAAAATAAATGTAAGTGGCAGGTTAAACAAAAATATCCCTTCTACGGTATGAGAATTATACGCTGAAGGACTTAGCCAGATAAAATACTCCAAATCGGGTACAATACTTCCAATTAACAATGCTGTCCAGGAAACCTTGAACAATTTGAAACGACGGAAAGGAAATAAGACTGCGGGATGCGCAGGAGTGAAGGGCATATTATCTTATCGTAAACTCAGTTCTCCGGTTCTGCGCCCTGCCTTCGTCTGTGTCGTTCGAGGCAATAGGCTTCAGATCACCGAAACCTTTATACGTAATTCGGTCTGCAGGGATACCTTTTGCCAAAAGATAATCCATCACCGCCTTAGCTCTGTTTTCTGAGAGTATCTGATTTGCTTTTTTATCCCCTTTGCTATCGGTGTGTCCGCTCACTTCTATCTTTAGACTGCCTTGCGATTTTAAAAAAGCAACAAGTTTATTCAGCTCTATGTATGATTCGTTTTTAAGATCGAATTTATTTGTCTCAAAGAAAATATTCCGAAGCACCACTTTCTCTCCCGGCTTTGGCTGCTGCAGTTTGATATTTAACTCGTATGCATTCTGCTTATCCTTGGCTTCCTTGCATTCAAAATAATCACTGTAGAACAGGTAAGTTTCTTTATTTACATTGAGCATATAGTTCTTTCCGGCAGGTAAGCAGGCCATGAATTCCCCTTTACGTTTATCTGTTGTATTTGCCACAATGATTTTTCCGGTTGCTACATCAATTATTTCGAACTGTGCTGCAAGCGGAAGGCCGGTTACTGCATCAGTTACACGTGCCTTCACATAACTCACCAGTAATGGCTGCACTTCCGGATAAAGATTAAAACGATATAAATCCAGGTCGCCCTTCCCTCCTCTCCTTCCGCTGGCAAAATAGGCGAATTTACCATCAGCACTTACCACTAAACTATTTTCATCATCAGCAGTATTAATTGGGTAACCCAGATTCACAGGAACTCCCCATGAACCGTTCTCCTGACGACGACTCATGAAAATATCAAGACCTCCCATTCCCGGATGTCCACTGGAACTGAAATACAAGGTTTGATTATCAGGATGAATAAAAACCGACTCCTCTGTTCCACTGGTATTGATGGTATCACTGAGTCTTACCGGATTGCTCCAGGTCATATCAGCCTGAAAGGTGCTCATGTAAATGTCTGCAATCCGGCTACGATCTTGCGAATAAGTTCCACGGATAAAGTAAAGCGTTTTACCATCAGAACTAAAGCTGGGTTGTGTTTCCCAGTTACGAGTGTTGATAGGTGGTCCTATATTCATAGGTTTACTCCAGTTTCCGTCAGGCAATCGCT
>JBIIRF010000096.1:0-7615 GCA_044341715.1 Bacteroidia bacterium
GGTAAAACTACCCTGAGCGCTGATCCGAATCGTGGTTTGATCGGTGATGATGAGCATGGCTGGAGTGATGATTCTGTGTTCAATTTCGAGGGTGGTTGCTATGCAAAATGTGTGAACCTCTCTGCTGAAAAAGAGCCGCAAATCTTCAATGCTATCCGTTTCGGTTCGTTGCTGGAGAATACAGAGTTTCATGCAGGAACTACAACAACTGATTACGATAATATCTCCAAGACAGAAAATACCCGCGTTGCATATCCGATCAATTTCATCGATAATGCCGTGGAACCTTCTGTGGCTGCTCCGCCTAAAAATATCTTCTTCCTGACATGTGATGCTTTCGGTGTTTTACCTCCGATCAGTCGTCTGGATAATGCACAGGCGATGTATCACTTTATCTCCGGTTATACGGCGAAGGTGGCAGGTACAGAGATGGGAATCACTGAGCCTACAACAACGTTCTCTGCTTGTTTCGGTAAGGCGTTTCTTCCATTGCATCCTGCGAAGTATGCCGAGTTGTTGGGTAAGAAACTGAAGGATAATCCGGATATCAAAGTTTGGCTGGTGAATACCGGTTGGACAGGTGGTGCACATGGAGTAGGTAGCCGCATGAAATTGAGCTATACCCGCGCTATGATCACTGCAGCATTGAACGGTGAGTTCGATAAAGTGAAGTTTGAAGAGCAACCTGTATTCCGTCTGCAAATTCCAACGTCTTGTAAAGGCGTTCCGGCGGAAATCCTGAATCCTCGTAATACCTGGGTGGATAAAGCGGCTTTCGATCAGACTGCTCTCGACCTGGCTACGAAGTTTGTGAAGAATTTCGCTCAGTATGCGGATGGTGCTTCTGCTGAAATTTTATCGGCAGCTCCTTCTGTTCCGGAAATCGCATAAAAGTCAATATTTGCTTATAAAAAAGAGGATGCTTCGGTGTCCTCTTTCTTTTTTCAGTGCATTGGTTACTTTTGCGCGGTGCATCTCTTTTATTCTCCCCTTATTTCTGATGAGTTCGCTCTTCCCGAGGAGGAGGCGCATCACTTGTTTCATGTCCTTCGGTTGAAGGAAGGAGATGAGATTCTCGTAACAGATGGTTGCGGTACTCGTGCTACGTGTTCCTTGTCGCTTGTCTCGAAGAAGAATGTTTTGGTTCGAGTGAAGCAGAAGGAAGTTTTTGATCGTCCTGCCCGCGAATTACATCTTGCAATTGCGCCTACAAAAAACATGGATCGTTTTGAGTGGCTGGCGGAGAAGGCAACGGAGATGGGGATCACTAAAATTACACCCTTGGTTTGCCGGCATTCAGAGCGCAAGGAGTTAAAAACAGAACGTGTGCGAAAGCTGATCGTGGCGGCGGCGAAGCAATCTCGTCAGTATTGGTTTCCGGTGTTGAATGAAGCAACTCCTTTTCGTTCGGTGATTGCTGAATCTGCTGATGAAGTGAAGTTGATAGCGCATTGCAATGATTCGGAAAAGGTCTCGCTTACATCGTTGGCGGCTGCTGAGAAGGCCCTGGTGTTGATTGGACCGGAAGGTGATTTCAGTGAAGAAGAGATCGCTGTAGCGCTGGAAAATGGGTTTGTAGCTCTGTCGCTGGGGGATTCGAGGTTGCGTACCGAGACAGCCGGATTGGTAGCCGTGGCTGCGTTTCATTTCCATTAATCCTTTGCTTGTTTTCACCTTGCCCTCATGTACTGATTGCGGGAGGGCGGTTGATTTTATTACCTTTGTAGCAATGAAAAGAAAACTCTTCCTCTGCTGTTTCGTCTTGTTGGCTTCGTCTTTTACTCCGGCGGGTCCGAGTTTGAAGATTGCGTTGATGAAATACAATGGCGGGGGTGACTGGTATGCGAACCTGGATACTTCGTTGAAGAACCTGATCGATTTTGCGAATAAAAATCTGAATACAACCATTGCTCCGGATCAGGTGATCGTGGAGGCGGGTAGTCCGGATATTTTTAATTACCCGTTTGTGCACATGACTGGTCATGGTAACGTGGTGTTTAATCCGCAGGAGGCGCAGAATCTCCGGAACTATTTGATCGGCGGTGGATTCCTGCATATCTCCGATAACTACGGTCTCGATAAGTTTATTCGTCCGGAAATGAAAAAGGTATTTCCTGAATTGGATTTCGTGGAGCTTCCGTTCAGTCATCCGGTCTATCATCAGAAGTATGATTTTCCGAATGGGTTGCCGAAAGTGCATGAGCATGATGGTGGTACTCCGCGTGGTTTTGGATTAATTTACAATGGCCGTCTGGTCTGTTTCTACGATGTGGAATGTGATCTCGGGGATGGATGGGAGGATCAGGAAGTGCACAAGGATTCTCAGGAAACCCGTCAGAAAGCACTTAAGATGGGAGCAAATCTCTTGCAATACGCATTTACCAATTAAGAACTTATCTTTGTAAGATGCGCCCACTACGTATTATAGCTGCATGGATTTTCCTCTTCCTGAGTATGGAAGTGGTGATTCCTGCGCAGTTATGGCATGAGCTTTCGGGGCATGATGATTCAAAGGAATGTGTTTATTCCGGTGAGGTGCAGGTTTCAGAACAGCATATTCACTGTCTGGCGCTGGAACTGACATTGCCGGGAATGTTGCAGGAGGATCATCATCTTCAATTTAAAAATCACGAAGTTGTTCGTTGTTTTATTAGTGCCGATATTCAGCATCCTGCTCTTCAGGCTTTGTTCAGTCGTGGCGATCGTGGTCCACCTGCTGTTAATTTTTATTGCTGAGTGTTCGGGGTGCCTTTCTAACGGGGGCGCCTATCCGTTTATTTAATTCAATGAGTCATGAAGAGGCATTGGTTCCTCTTGCTGTTGGTGTTGCTGCGTATTTCAGTGGCTGCTCAACCGGCATGTACAAATACATTGCAGGGTGTTGTCCGTGATGCATCCTCGGGCGAGTCGTTGCCGGCTGCGGTTATTCATCTGCCGGCGAATGGCTGGAATGTGATGTCCGATGGTTCCGGGAAGTTTCTGTTTGATAGTCTCTGTGAAACAAGTTATGTGGTGGAGGTGCAGTATGTGGGGTATGAAAAATATACTGCTTCATTCGCGACGGGCGCTCCGGTGTTGATTTCTCTGCGTCGCTCGATGGTGAAGATGAAGGAGACAGATATCGTGGAGAAAAAAATCGAGGCGAAATCTACCGGTGCTGTGGATTCATTGTCGCAAGAGGAAATGGCGCGTGCGAAGGGGAAAGGTTTGACCGATTATCTGCGTCAGCTGGCTGGTGTGTCGGCGATTCAGACAGGTCCTTCGGTGATGAAGCCTGTTATTCACGGAATGCATAGTCAGCGTGTATTGATTATGAATGCTGGAATCCGTCAGGAAGGGCAACAATGGGGCACTGAACATGCGCCGGAAATTGATCCGTTTATTGCACGAAAATTAACTGTTGTGAAGGGGAGTTCGGCGATTCGTTATGGTGCAGATGCAGTAGGAGGAGTGATCATCCTGGAGCCTCGTGAGTTGCCGCATAAGCCGGGAATAAACGCGGAGATAAACCTGGTGGGAATGTCGAATGGTCGTCAGGGTGTTGCTTCCGGATTGGTGGAACAACATCTTGGGAAGTTTCATGATATCTGCTGGCGGATTCAGGGTACTGCGAAGAAGTCGGGTACTCTGGAAACGCCTGATTTCTATCTGCAGAATACAGCGTTCGCTGAATATAACTGGAGCGCAAGTCTGGGAGTGGAACGGAAATCATGGGGCACAGAACTCTTCTATAGCCGGTTTCAGACGAAGGTGGGAATCTTCCGTGGTTCACATATCGGGAACCTGAGTGATCTGCGACGGATTATCGCTTCCGGGGAGACAATTACCGATGATAAATTCTCGTACCGTATTGAAAAACCACGTCAGGAAGTTTCGCATCAGTTGTTTTCATTGAAAGCATGGAAGCTGATTGAAGGTCTGGGAAAAATTCAGGCACAGTACGGTTATCAGTTTAATCACCGGTTTGAATTCGATGTAGATAAACCCTACAATGATTCGCTGGCTGCGCTGGATCGTCCGGAGCTGGAGTTGCGGCTGTATACCCAGACAGCTGACGTGAACCTTGAAACCAAAAACTTCAGGGGATTCACCTTCTCGGCCGGACTCGCAGGAATGTTGCAGGATAATCAATATGGTGGTGCAAGATATTTTGTGCCGAACTATAAACTCTATAACGGTAGCGTATATGGGTTAACACGGTGGAGGAAGAATAAACTGGAAGCCGAAGCGGGATTCCGTTATGATTACCGGGAGCAGAAGGTGTATCAGAATGTTGATGGTATAGTGGTGATGACGCCGTATACGTTCAGTATTCCAAACTTTACAGGCGGACTCCTCTACAAATCAGATAGTGCTACTGTTTGGAGTCTGAATGTAGGTACCGCGAAAAGAGCGCCTTCTATCAATGAGTGGTTCAGTAATGGTCTGCATCACGGAACTGCGACTTTCGAAACAGGTGATCCTTCATTGGGGATGGAGAAGGTAATGAATGCGATGGTTTCTTATCGGCGTCAGGCCACAAAATGGTCGATGGAAGCAGGAGTGTATTACATGTTCATTGCCGATTATATCTACCTGGTGCCGGATACAGCGGAAGTGCTTACCATCAGTGGCGCATTTCCTTCCTTCGAATACCGACATGTAGACGCTTCGTTTAAAGGCCTGGATCTGACGATTGATTATGATCTTACTTCGAGGTTGAATATTAAATCGCGGAATAGTCTGGTGTTCGCCCGGAATGAATCAGCAGATCGATACCTTGAACTCGTTCCTTCACCGCGTTTCGATCAGTTGATTACATGGAGTTTCAAAAAAACAGCGCATTGGAATGATCTCTCAGTAGGTTGTTCGGTATTGCATGTAATGGAACAAACCCGTTATGAAAGCGGAAGTGATTATATCGATCCACCACCTGCTTATACATTGTTCGGACTGGAATTTACCGGAGAGTATTCATACGGTGAGCAGGCTGTCCGTTTCGGTGTATCGGTCAATAATCTGTTTAACACCCGTTACCGTGATTATATGAATCGCCTACGGTATTATTCGGATGAACTGGGCCGTAATATCGTCTTCCGGATTACCGTTCCGCTGAGTTTCCATACCGCTGCACATGATCATGAACATTAAAAAAATGAATTGCACCCCGAAAAAGAATACAATCATAAACTGACAAAAGCCCTGTCAAATAATTAAACAAGTCAAACAAATCAAAACAAGTCAAAACTCTTAAAATCATAAGTCATATGAAAAAAAGTAAACTTTATTCAATCATCTTACTCTCTGCTTCCTTGTTCACCTTCAATGCATGTAAGGATGATAAAACAGAAGATCCGACTCCAACGAATCCCGGTGAGCTGATTACAACTGTTCGAATTCTTTTTGAAAATCCCTTTAGTGGTGTAGTGGAGGATTCAGTGGAATTCAATGATCCCGACGGTGCTGGTGGTGTGGCTCCTACGCAGGATTCTATTATTCTCAGTGCGAATATGACGTATCTGACTACAGTGATCCTGTTGGATGAAACAAAGACTCCGGTAGATACCATCTCCAATGAAGTAGAGGATGAAAGCGATGTCCATAAATTTGTGTTTACAGCAACACCTGCTTCCGGCTTCCTGACAACCGATATTCTTGATACAGATGTGAATGGGAATGATGTCGGGCTGAATAGCTCCCTGCAAACCGGCAACGCTGCTAAAGGATCCTATCGTGTGCAGTTGCGTCACTATAATTCAGCGGCAGATAAAACAGCGAATAGCAGTACTTATGATACCGACATTGATGTGACCTTCGGAGTGCGTATCAACTAACACATTAAATTTTATAAGGAGAAGGCTGTTCGTAAGAATGGCCTTCTTTTTTTTATTACCTGCCTCCATCTATATTAAATTTATCAGGTCATTAAACCTTGTCCGGTTCCGGGAGTCCAATCCGGGCGAACCATCAGATTATGAAAAAAATACTCCTTCTATTCTCCTTCTTCTTGTTCTTTCATACTGCTAAGTCACAGAACCTCTATTTTCCGCCATTGACAGGTAGTACCTGGGATACACTTTCGCCGACTTCGTTGGGATGGTGTGTACAGGAAATTGATACTTTAATCGATTATTTGGAGGCGAATAATTCAAAGGCATTTTTATTATTGAAAGATGGAAAAATGGTGATTGAACACTATTTTGGAACATTTACAAAGGATAGTTTATGGTATTGGGCTTCTGCAGGAAAGACATTAACTGCATTTGCAATAGGAAAAGCTCAGGAGGAAGGATTTCTTTCTATCAATGATACATCATCTGACTATTTAGGAACAGGCTGGACTAATTGCCCTCTATTGAAGGAAGAGAAAATTACTATTCGTAATCAATTGACTATGACTTCTGGTCTTGATGATGGTGTGCCTGACAATCATTGCACGATTGATACTTGTATGCAATATCTTTCAGATGCCGGTACCCGCTGGGCATACCACAACGCACCTTATACAATGCTGGATAGTGTAATTGAAACTGCAACAGGGCAATCTCTTAACTCTTATCTCAACACAAAATTGAAGATACCTACCGGAATGAATGGTCTTTTTTTAAAGTTAGATTATGATAATGTATTTTTTAGTACTCCACGTAGTATGGCCAGATTTGGATTGTTAATTTTAAATAATGGAAATTGGAATGGCGATCAAATATTGACAGATACTTCCTATTTCGAACAAATGGTGAACACTTCTCAGGCCTTGAATGAATCCTATGGATATTTATGGTGGCTAAATGGGAAGTCATCCTTCATGGTTCCCGGATTGCAATTTGCTTTTCCAGGGTCAATCAATCCAAATGGACCTGCAGATCTCATTATGGCACTTGGTAAAAACGGACAGATGCTAAATATCGTCCCTTCGCAAAATCTGATTTACCTCAGAATGGGCGACGCTCCGGCAGCAGGCGAAGTTCCATTTCTGATGAATGATTCGATTTGGGTTTTATTAAATCAAGTTATGTGCAATACAACTGCAATTTCAGAAACAAACTCAGCCGAGTTTAGTGTATTCCCTAACCCGACAAGTGACTTTATACAAATCCGTACTTCCGAATCCACGTATTCTATTCAATTGTATTCATTAGAGGGGCGATTGGCTAAGGAGAAGATGGAATTGTCCGGAGATGTTTCAATAACTGTTGATGCAATGGAGCCGGGCATTTATATTCTGCGATTTACTAACGCTAATGGATATGTGCAGAATAAAAAAATACTGATTACGAAGAACTGATTATCGGCCTTCTTTGATTTCTTTCAGGCAATCACCCAGGTATTCGTACTGCTCCGGGCTGTTGTAAGCCTGTACTGCAATTCGTACCCATGCACGTAAGTTGTTTTTGTTATACAGAAATACAGGTACCTGAATATGGTATTTCTCCATTAACACCTTTTTAAGCGGCGACATCATGTTAAAAGTTACAGAAGGCATTTCAGCATGTTCATCTACCAGAATATTGGCCAGATGGCTGATCATAGAATCTGGAGCCGGCAGAGGTGTTCCGGTCTTGGCTGCGATGCTTTTACGGGCAGATAGACAAAGTGCACGGTTTCGCTCTCTGAGTTCTTCCCAGCTCCCGAATAG
>JBIIRF010000095.1:0-7615 GCA_044341715.1 Bacteroidia bacterium
CACTTGCCTCTTATCTCTCTGCTACAATTGCCGGAATCATTATTTAATAGTTAGCGTTGCACACTAAATTTATCGCGGTAAACAAGCGTTTCCTGTTGATACAGTTCAATGACGTAGTAGCCGTTTTGCAAGGAGGTTAGATCAATGCTGTTGCCAGACGTTAGTGAACGTTGTTGTATAGTTCTGCCGTCGGATGAGCGTATTTTATAGTGCTCATTGCCTTTGAAGAAGCCGGTAATTGAAAGCAGGCTGTTGGCAGGATTCGGGTATAGCTGGAAGGTGGATGCACTGTTTTCGTTGAGCCCAACGTTGGTGATGATGACCTGATTTGACAAGGCACTCATGCAACCGTCGTTATTTATTGCCAGTTGGTAAATTCCATTCGCTGCAGCCAGAAGGTTGATAGAAGTATCGTTCGGTAATGCATTGCCGTTATAATACCATGTGTAGTTGTCTGCTGTTATACTGGAGGTAAGTAGTAATCCATTAATAATTATTGTCGGCGTTGAGGGCACAGGATTTATCAGATAGTGAAGCGTGTCTGATGGAGCACTGGTGTTGCAGGCCGATGATGCAAAACATATTATCGACACAGGTCCATTGTAGCTATCGTTGATGTTTACTGTAGCCAGATTGGTGGTCCCTGTTACTGTTCCTGCTTGTTGTGGGATAATTTGCCAACCATAGGATAAAGCGCCACCTACCGGATCAACAGAGATACTGAAGAGTGGGTAATCTGCACAAAGGGTGTCGGGTGCTGTTCCGCTGATATTTTGTGGGGAATTTAATAGAGTGGAGGAGTCGGTTCGGATGGCAATGAATGCATCGGCATATCCTCCGGTGATGGTGTCGGTATTCGACTTTAAACTATCGGTAAATGAGCTGGTGATATAAAGTTTTCCGCAATTGCCATCGCTCAGCATTCCTGATTCATAGGTGGAGTTGTGTTGTGTTTGTAATGATTCCGTGTTGAGTATGGTTCCGCTTCCGTTTACCAGAGATATTTTTAATCCGTAGGCATAAACCATGTTGAGTACAAAATATTGATTGGGTCCTTGTTGATCAATATCGAAGATGACATCATCATAGTAGGATGTCGCTCCTGCGGTTGTGGTGAATATCTGCGACCATTGCGGAATAAGCGTAGTATCTGTGCAATAAAGAAATCCTTCGTTGCCTCCGTTGGTGTTGTAACTTACGCCATTCAGCACAGTTGTGAAGTAATAACTTCCGCCAATCAATAGTTTGTTGCCGTCGAGTAAGATGGATCTTGGAATATCATAGTTAGTTCCTCCTTCGCGGATTGCGTATTGTAATATACCTGCACTGTCATATCTCACCACAAACATGTCGTAGAATCCAAATCCTCCCACCGCTGTTAGCTGAATACTGCTGAGAAAAATACTTGCATTGCCGAGTCCGGTGAGATTGCCAAATGCACCTGCGCAGTAGATGTTTCCATTCGCATCTGTTGTAACTGCACTCAGGAAATCTTCCCCAATACCATAGCCGAATCTTGCCCACAACGATGTGCCGCTGAGATCTAATTTCATCAGATAGGTGTCGTATCCACCAGAGCTGGAAGCTAAAATTCCATTGCCACCATCAAATATTCCCTGAAATGCTCCGGCAATAAATACGGCATTTTGTGTAATATGAAGATCGCTGAGTTGTACTTCGCTGGTGTTGGATGATCCATAAGAGCGGGCCCAAAGGAAATTCCCTAGCGTGTCCATCGCTGAAACAAAACACTCGCTTGTGCCCGGACTATTATTCTGCAGCGTCGATATCTGCAGATTTAATGTGGCCGATTTGTAGGTGCCTCCGATATATAATACGCCGTCACGGTATTCCAGTTCTGTTATGGACTCTACATCACTGCCGCCAACAACTTTTATCCATCTTGGTGTACCGGATTCATCAGTCGATAGTATAAATCCATCGTAACTTCCCTGACTGATGTATTGCTGATTGTTGAACGATAATGTGTCTGAAAAGAATCCGGTGATATAGAGATTTCCAGCCTCGTCCCGGGCTATAGCATTGGAACTGGTTACGCCGCTGTCGATGAATTTTTGGAGATTCCATTGTTGACTCCGGCATTCAACTAGAATACTAAGGGATAGTAGCAAGGTCAGAAAGGTGATTTTCATGGAAGTGTTAATGGTAGTTTTCTGCTAATTTATATACCAAGACCGTAAAATCCAGCTTTTATTGGCCAAAAACAGCCAAAAATGGAATGAAGCGTCATCATTTAGACAAATCCCCTGTTTTAATCGACCAACACGAACCGGTCGGAGGGCTTTAATTCCTTACTTTGCGTTTCCTTAAAATAAATAGATTACTATGAAGAAAAAATTGCTTGGACTGCTGATCATTCTCGGACTGGGATTTGGTAAGCAGGTTCGCGCCGATGAAGGCATGTGGCCCTTGTTTCTGATTCAGCAGCTGCAGGATTCTATGCAGGCTCGTGGATTACAGTTAACGGCTGAAGATATTTACAGTATCAATAAAGCTTGTATCAAAGATGCAATCGTGCGTTTGATGAGCAAGCAGAACCGTATGTTTTGTACTGGAGAGATTATCTCTCAGCAAGGTTTGTTTTTAACCAATCACCATTGCGGATACGGAGCTATTCAGGAGTTAAGTACTCCGGAAGATAATATCCTCTCGAATGGTTTCTGGGCCAAGAATCAGGGCGAAGAGCGTCCTGCAAATTTCAATATTGGTTTGCTTTCAAAAGTTGATGATGTGACTGCGATGATTCTCGTAGATTCAATCAACAATATTACGGATGAAGCAGCACGTACTAAGGCTATCAGCGCGGCAATGAAGGCTGCTACTGCTAAGCTGAAAGAAAGTATGGGTGATGAGAAAGATTTCTATGTGGTAGAGATCGTTCCTTTCTGGGCAGGAAATAAATACCTGGCTATGTTCTATCAGGTGTTTCAGGATATTCGTTTGGTAGGTACTCCTCCTGAAAATATCGGTAAGTTCGGCGGTGAAACTGATAACTGGATGTGGCCACGCCATACCTGCGATATCAGCATCTTCCGTATTTATGCTGATGCTTCTAACAAGCCTGCGAAATTCAGTAAGGAGAATAAGCCTTATGCGCCGAAGTATTTCTTCCCGATCAATATTCAGGGTCCTCAGGAAAACAGCTATGCAATGATTCTTGGTTATCCTGGCCGTACACAGCGTTACACGTATAGCGAAGGAATTAAATTCTACTCTGAAACTGAACGTCCGAAACGTGTGAAAGTACGTCGTGATATCCTTGATATCTATGAAGAGTATATGCATGCTGATCCAAAGATCAAATTAATGTATGCTGATAAATTCGCCGGTTTGAGTAACTACTGGAAGAAGTTTATGGGTGAAGCGGATGCATTGACGAAGCTGAGTATCTATGAGCGTCGTAAAGACGAAGAGAATAAATTCTCTGCATGGGTGAAAGCGAATAACAATGCTAAATATGGTGAGGTGATCGGATTGTATGATCAGGCTTATACCAATGTGAAGAAGTATGGTTTATATAGCGTGTATCTGCAGGATGGTGTTAGCAATTCTCAGCCAATGACTTTTGCAATGAGCATGGGTCCGCTGGAAGGATTATTGAAAGATAAAACCAAAGCTGCAGATGCTAAAGCGAAAGGTCAGGAAATGGCCAAGGATCTCGATACAGATTTCAAAGAGTTCTATGAGCCAATCGAGAAGAAAGTACTTGCTTCTGTATTGAAACACCTGGTGGAAGATCTCGATCATGCATATCTCCCTGCTGATCTGTTGACTATGTCTGCGAAATTCAAAGGTGATTACACTGCTTTTGCAGAAGATCTTTGGAAAAAATCAGTATTCGTGAATAAAGAGAAACTGGCTAAGTTCCTGAATGCTCCTTCACTGAAAACTCTCGAGAAAGATCCTATCTACAAAATCACAAATGGTTACATGACGATTCTTACTGAGAAACTTCAGCCTGAAGTGATGAAAATTAATACACAACTGAGTAAAGCAAATCGATTGTTCCAGGCGGGTGTGATGGAGATGAGTCCGAAGCGTTTGTTCACTCCTGATGCGAATGGTACAATGCGTATGACTTATGGTCGCGTATTACCTTACAAAGGAAAAGATGCTGTGTTCTTTAAAGAATTTACTACTTCTCGTGGTGTTCTGGAGAAATTTACTCCTGGCGATATCGAGTTTGATGCTCCTGCTCGTTTGATTGATATGATGAAACGTAAAGATTTCGGTCAGTATGCTGATAAGGATGGTGAATTACATACTTGCTTCCTTACTGATAACGATATCACGGGTGGTAACTCAGGAAGTCCTGTTATCAATGGTAAAGGTGAATTGATTGGTACTGCTTTCGATGGTAACTGGGAAGCAATTGCCAGTGACTTTGCTTTTGAACCTCAGTTCCAGCGCACCATTTGCGTGGATGTTCGTTATACCTTATTTATCCTTGATAAATTCGGTGGTGCCGGACACCTGTTGAATGAAATGAAAATCGTTCGCTAGTCGATATACTATATTAGAAAAGCCATCTCTCAGCCGGGAGATGGCTTTTTTTTGGCTAAAATTTCGGTGAAAGTTTTACTATCATTAAAAATAGCTTCATTATCAGCGCCTTAGAATCTGTCTCGTTAAAACAATTAACTGGTTGATCTGTTGTAAATTTGACCTATCCTATGTCCCACCTAAACCTAAAGCCCGGCGCTTCCAATCTGCGTTATGATTTGCCGGCTGCACTCGTAGTCTTTCTTGTTGCATTGCCCTTGTGTCTGGGTGTTGCCGTTGCATCCGGCGTTCCCGCATTCTCCGGTATTATTGCCGGTGCAGTTGGCGGGATAGTCATCGGCTTATTGAGCGGTTCACCATTGAGTGTAAGTGGTCCTGCTGCCGGGTTAACTGTGATCGTTTTATCTGCAGTAAATTCATTGCCTTCGTTTGAAGCATTTTTACTGGCTGTATTTATCTCCGGTATTATTCAGTTATTGTTGGGCGTAATAAAAGCAGGATTAATCGGCGACTTTATCCCGTCGGCAGTAATTCGTGGAATGTTAGCAGCAATCGGACTCATTCTGATTCTAAAACAGATTCCTCATGCTGTTGGTTATGATCGTGATTACGAGGGTGACTTTAGTTTCTCTCAACCGGATGGTCGAAATACTATTTCGGAAATTACCAATCTCTTTAATGAAGCACTGTCAACCGGAGCAATTCTGATTGCGGTTGTTTCATTAATTATTCTTAATTTATGGGAGAGTAAGAAGGTTAAAAATCATCCATTGTTGCAGTATATCCCCGGCCCGTTGCTGGTGGTGGTTTTTGGAATAGTGGCAAATGTTGTTTTTAATGCTTCATTTCCGGATCTTGCTATAGCTGCCGAGCACCTTGTCAATATACCTGTTGCTGCGAATACTGAAGCATTTTTAATGCAGTTTACCATGCCCGATTTCAATCATATCTCTAATCCTGAAGTATGGATTACAGCTTTTACTCTGGCGATTGTTGCGAGTGTCGAAACATTGCTGAGTATTGAGGCTGTCGATAAAATTGATCCTTTTAAACGTATTTCTCCGACTAACCGTGAGCTGATGGCGCAAGGTGCAGGTAATATGGTGAGTGGACTTATAGGAGGTATGCCGGTAACTTCCGTAATTGTTCGTAGTTCCGCTAACGTTAGTTCCGGTGGACGTACCCGTGTTTCAACTATTGTACATGGTTCACTACTGCTTCTGTCTGTTGCTTTGATGCCCCGGTTGTTGAATATGATTCCTTTGAGTGCATTGGCGGCAGTATTGATTGCTGTTGGATATAAACTCACCAAGCCGGAAATCTTTGTTCGGAAATGGAGAAAGGGTTATGCGCATTTCTTCCCGTTCGTTATTACCATCATTGCTATCCTGCTTACTGATCTATTGGTAGGAGTGGTGATTGGTCTTGTGGCGGGCTCTGCTTTTATCCTGTTTAGTAATTTTAAATCATCAATTACTTATATCATTGATGGTCGGAATCATCTTCTTCGGTTTAAAAAGAATCTGTCATTCATTCATAAGCTTGAGCTTCGTAAAATATTACGGGTTATTCCGGATGACGTTACAGTGATGATCGATCTTTCCAAAATTGATTTTGTGGATTATGACAATGCAGAAATCCTGAATGATTTTATCGATAATGCAGCGCTCCGAGGTGTTGAGGTCATTGTTAAACGGAATGAAACCCACGCCGCCGATATTATCAAGGAACCTACGGCTCCCTTTTTATAAGTAAATACATATTGAATTTGCTTCCAAAAACCTATAAAAAATACTACTATGAAAGTCTACGAAAAATTACTGCTCGAGAATAAAGCATGGGCAAAGGAGATGAAGGAGGAGGATCCTGACTTCTTTGAACGGTTGGTGAATGTTCAAACACCTGAATTTTTATGGATAGGTTGTTCTGATAGCCGCGTTCCGCCGAATGAAATTACGCAAACGCGTCCGGGTGAGATCTTTATCCATCGTAATATCGCGAACATGGTGGTGCATACGGATCTGAACATGTTGAGTGTTCTTCAGTATGCAGTTGAAGTATTGAAGGTAAAGCATATCATTGTCTGTGGTCACTATGGCTGTGGCGGTGTGAAAGCGGCTATGTCGAGACAAAGTTTGGGACTCATTAATAAATGGCTGAGGAATATTAAGGATGTTTACAGATATCATCAGGCTGAAGTTGAAGCTTGTAGTTCAGAGGATGAGAAAGTAAATAAACTGATCGAGTTGAATGTGCGTGAGCAGGTTTTAAACCTTGCCAAGACTTCCATTATTCAGAAATCCTGGAAGAAATTTAATGCGCCGCATATTCATGGATGGGTGTATGATCTTCATGATGGATTATTGCGTCCGCAGATTGACCTTGCTCCAGGCGATCATCTCGATCACCCGATTTTTGAATACGATAATCTCGACGATTAGTCTGCTACTATTTAAAAGAAAAGCCCCGATACAAATCTTTGTATCGGGGCTTTTACTTTTGAGGATTACTCTTTATTTAATCACGCTGAATCGCTTTACAGCTACTTTGTCATTTGTGATCAGTTGAAGGAAATACATGCCGGCATCAAGTGATTGGATATTCAACTGTGCGCGGTTTCCATACGTTAAAGGATTTTCCGCAACAACAATTTTACCACTCATGTCTGTCACCTGAATTGCATCAATCGACATTGTTTCTGAAAGTTCAATGTTTAATTGTTCAGTTGCCGGATTCGGATACACCTGTGAAATTAATGTGTTGTCGTTTTCATTCAGTCCTGTAGTGATCGGGAAAGCAATTACTGTTCCATCTCCTAATGCTGCATACAATCCGAAGTCAGCTCCGTTCTGGTTTGCTGCTGGATTGAGGAAGCCGGATGCAAATACAGTTGCTGTTCCTCCGGTAAGACCGCTCAGATTGGCAGTGTATGCTGCTACTACTGTGCTGTTGTTGTTGCCTGGTGTGATTTGCAAAGTATAGGCTGCCGGACTCACACTCAGGTAAGGTGTGATGTCAGTATATGCTGCATTGTCTACAATTACACCTACTCCTGCTGCAACAACATCAACCGTTGGTGCATCTGTAGAGC